>JBBSRY010000490.1:0-2959 GCA_038242595.1 Mycobacteriales bacterium | reverse complement strand
GAACCAGCAGAAACCGCTGCAGGTCTGGACAACCTGCACCGGGGAGACGGCGATGCTTGGATGCAGATGTACCAAGCCTGGAACAGCATTCGTGACCCCTTCATCAACGCGCTTCTCACCCCACTCCCACCGGTCAAAGCCCTCCTACGTTTGGTACCAAAGCTTCGCCGCGCGGGTGGATTCGACTTCGTAAAAATGTTGACCGAGCCCTCTCGTACCCTCACCGAGTCCAGATTCAACGGGCAAGCAGCGCAGCTCCTCATCGCCGGTAACGCCGCACACGCCGACATCCCGCCCGATGCCGCCGGCTCGGGGCTTTTCGGCTGGCTGCTGGCAATGCTGGCCCAAGACGTCGGATTCCCGGTCGCCCAGGGCGGCGCCGGCCGATTGGCGCAAGCACTGGGCGATCGATTGGCTGACCGCGGCGGCGACATCCGTTGCAACTGCGAAGTCGAACACGTGCTCGTCGAACACGGTCGGGCAGTCGGTGTCCGACTAGTCGACGGTCAAATTATCAAAGCCGGCCGGGCCGTCATTGCTGACGTCCCCGCCCCTGTCCTGTACGGCCAGCTCGTCGACTGGAACGTACTGCCGGCCAAATTACGCAGACGGATGACCCAATTCCAATGGGATCCAGGAACCGTCAAAGTCGATTGGGCGCTCAACGGTCCAATCCCATGGGCAGATCCTCCCGCCAAATCACCGGGCACCGTCCACCTGGCCGGCTCGGTCAGTGATCTGAGCCGCAGCATGACCCAGGTGAATGCCGGTGTCGTACCCGACGACCCATTCCTATTGGTAGGGCAGATGACGACAGCTGACCCGCACCGATCACCACCCGGAACGGAAGCACTCTGGGCTTACACCCATGTCCCGCGCACCGTAAAAAACGATGCCGGCAACGCAGGGATCACCGGTCAATGGGACAGCAACGATATGCAACGCATGGCCGATCGGATGCAGAACAAGCTCGAGCGGGCGGCGCCCGGGTTCACCGAGGCCATCATCGCCCGACGGATCCTTGCGCCCCCGCAGCTACAGGCACGTGATGCCAACCTCGTCGGCGGCGCCATCAACGGCGGAACCGCCGCCATTCATCAACAGCTGATCTTCCGGCCGGTCGCAGGCGGTGGAAGAGCAGAAACACCTGTCAAAAGTTTGTATCTCGGATCCGCCTCAGCCCACCCGGGTGGCGGTGTCCACGGCGCGTGCGGCGCCAACGCCGCTCGCGCCGCGATCGCTCATCAACGACTTGCCCGGTGGAATCCGCTGAACTGAAGTGTGGCAACCGGGAAGCATCGCTGGTACTCGCAGGGCTGGCAGCTCATGGTCTTTCGGCTGTCACACGGGTGCTGTCTACCATTTGTGGGTACGTCAGAAGATGAACGGTCGCACGGATGCCCACTGGGGATCGGCGGCCGTCGGTGATGTCGAGGCAGCGATCGCTGTCTCGCGACGAAGGAGATCGACATGAGTAAGAGTGATGATCACAGCACGGGTGATGAGCGCGAGCCGTATTCGGATCAAGGCGGCCCGGCGGGCAAGCACGCCGCGACCCACGATGTACGACAAGAGGAACTCTCGAACTCCAAGCCGAAGGTGGACGAGCCGGACGAGTTCGCCAACGATCTGAATAAATCTAAGTAAAACTGGGTAACCGCGGTGGTGCAGGAGATTTCGCCAACATCTGCGCGCCCGTGAGTGCATCGGTCCCGTCGTCGGCGAGCTCATCCTCGCCGACGGCGGTTACACCGAGCCTGCTGAAGACCCTTGTGGGCAAAGGGTTTAACAGCGTCTCTGGCGAAGAACATGCCAGTGTGTAGTCAGTTGACAGCACCGGTTTCGGTGCGAGCCCCTACCAGGTTTTTGCCAACGATGACGCCGAGGCCGATCATGCCGATGCCCAGAACCAGGTGTAGCCAGTTGTCGGCGGTGTTCAGCGGCACGAAGTTCGCATTACTGTCCTGATCGATGACGAGCCCGTAGATCCAGAGGACGAGATAGACGGCGCCGCCGATGATCAGATAGAGGCGTGAGAAGCGTGCGGCGCGAGATGCGATGACTCCGACGAGGCCGAAAAGGAGGTGCACAATATTGTGCAAAGTGGAAACCATAAAGATTCCCACCAGTAGCGCCATCGAATCGGGGCCGGCCACCTCCATTTGGTCGTACTGGGTCGTTATCCCCGGGACGAAACCAAGAATGCCGACCAACAGAAAAACTATGCCGACGATGAGAGCGACCAGTTGAACAAGGTGCCGGGTGGTGCGGGTCGCGGATCTGGGGTTACTCATAAGGAGCCTCCAAGGTGGGGGGATCCGGGCCGATCGGCCGGAGGAAATCCTAGCTGTGGTGTAGCAGACCCTTCAGGACCTGCCCGGGGCGTTGTTGTTCACCTTGTTGGCTGGCCAGCAAAATGAGGCCGGCGGTCGCGGCCGGGGTGACCCACTGGGCAATTCGCAGCTGCTGCTGGGCAGCTGCCACTTCTTTCGGGGTGTCGTGGGCGGGGATGACACCGCCGTCGGCCGGGACCGCTCCGGCATCAGCGACAATTTTACCCTTCATGCCGCTGTAAACGGTGCTGCCGATGGCCGCGAGGGTGAGTGCACTTTTGATGACAGTATTTGCGGCCACACCCTTTTGGCCGATCACTCGGCCACTGTTGGCTCGGATGAGCCCGATGCCACCGATCGCGTGGATTCCGATGGCAGCTGCGTTCACCGGTGCCCACCGAGCCCAGCCGGCGGAGGCCACGGCGGTCCGGTCGGTCTTGTCCTTGACGACATTGGCCGCGCCATTGACTCCGATGGCTCCCATGAGGGAACCACCGAACCAGGCGGCCAGGCCAAGGTCGTGCATGCTCCGGATAAGGGTATTGCGGTTGCTCATAATGGTCTCCAAATGGGTTATGTCACGGGGTCTTTCGGTGGCGCGGTGGGAAGCAGCAGAGGTGGGGGAT
>JBBSRY010000489.1:0-2970 GCA_038242595.1 Mycobacteriales bacterium | reverse complement strand
TGTACCTTTTTGGTGGCATAGCGATCGTCTCCTACGCAGCCAAGATCTCCACGGCCCGAGGCTATGTTGGAGTGGCTCTTCCTCTGGGACTCTTACTGCTTTTGGTTATCCGTTGGTGTATGCGGAAATGGCTCGTTCGGAGCCGCGCCTCGGGACGGTTCACCCGCAGACTCCTACTGATCGGTTCTCCTTCCGCTGTTGAGTATCTGCACGAAAACCTGTCCAACGCTGTCGGGGCAGGTTACAGGCCGATCGCTGCCATTCTCCCCGGTCACTCACTGCGGTCACCCACCGGGCAGGAACTCCAACTTCCCGTGGTTAGCGTGAGCTCAGAACTACCCACAGTTCTGAATGCCATCGAGGAAACCACCGCCGACGCGATCGCCATATCCGCGGGTTCTCACCTAAAGCCCCGGGTCATCCAAGAGCTTGGCTGGGAACTCCAAGATCGAGGTGTCAGCATGATCATGGCGCCGGCCCTCACGGGTGTGGCTGGCCCCCGTATTCACACCCAGCCAATAGCAGGGCTTCCCCTCATCCACGTAAGCACTCCGAAACTTGCGGGTATCCAGGCTCTTGCCAAACGGACTTTCGATATCTTCGGCGCAACAGCTCTCATTGCACTACTTTCACCTTTGCTACTTCTTATCGCTGTCTCGGTGAAACTCTCCAGTCCTGGTTCGGTTCTTTACAGTCAAACGCGAATCGGTAAGAATGGTGATCCATTCAGCATGCTCAAGTTTCGTTCTATGCAGCCCAACGCTGACCAGATGCTACAAGCGCTCTTGCTAGCCCAGGGGACAAGCGAAAAGCCGCTATTCAAGGTCGAAAATGATCCCCGCGTTACGCGGATTGGCCGGGTTCTACGGCAGTACTCATTGGATGAATTTCCACAGCTGTTCAACGTTTTGAATGGAACGATGAGCTTGGTCGGCCCCAGACCGCAACGCGATGCGGAAGTCGCACTCTATGACCACTATGCCCATCGTCGTCACATTGTGCAGCCGGGTATGAGCGGACTCTGGCAGGTCAGTGGACGGTCGAACTTGTCGTGGGACGAAGCCATCCGGCTCGATCTCTACTATGTGGAAAATTGGTCATTCGTCGGCGACATCGCCATTCTATTCAAGACTTTCAGCGCGGTTTTGCAGAAAGACGGTGCCGTTTAGTCCGCTTCTCCGACTCCAGCCGTAAAACTTCCTCCATTCACAGTGAAAGTTGAAACAGGGCAACCGGTACGTCGCTCGCAATATCGGATGCACGCAAACTTGGGACCGCGCTTGCGGCTTGTGCACGACCGTGGATATGGGCAGACGTGGCCGCCATCTGTACCCGCGAACGTGTCGAAGAGTCGCTACCTTCGTCGACTGCCAGTATGGCCCCCAAGATGCCGGTCAGCACGTCGCCGCTTCCCGCTGTAGCCAACTCGGGTCCGCCGTTGTTGCTGACGATGGTATGGCCGTCCGGCGCCACGCATACGGTGGCAGATCCCTTCAACAGCACCACGGAGGAGTAACCGACTGCGGCCCAACGCGCCCACCGGACGGGATTTTGTTCGACGGTCTCCCGGTCGATGCGCATGCCAGCGCGCTGGAGCAGGTCGGTGAGTTCACCTGCGTGCGGGGTAAGCACCAGCTTTGAGTGGCCCTGCTCCTGGGTCAGCTTGGCCAGCGCACTGGCGTCCACCACGCAGGGCAAACCGGAAGAAATAGCAGTTTGTGTTGCAGCGAGCGGGTCAACGTCCTCGCCGATTCCCGGGCCCACCGCCCAGGCCTGCACATGGGCGTCCGCGCTATGTGCTGCTACTGCTTCGGGCACTGCCTGCGATAAAAGCGGCCGGACAGTCTCGGTGACCACGGTCCGAAGCATGCCCACCCCCGTGTTCACTGCTGCTGTCGTCGAAAGTACGGCAGCACCCGGGTACTCGTCGGACCCGGCGACCAAGCCCAGGACTCCCCTGCTGTACTTCTGCGCGTTTCGCGCTGGACGCGGGAACAGTCTGCGGACATCGCTGTCTTCCATGACGAACAGGTCTGGTTCCCCGAGGTGCGGGACCAGGCCGATGTCCACGACCTCGATTCGTCCCGAGAGCAGGTGTCCGGCACCGACCGTGAGTCCGGTTTTAATCGCACCAAAGGTGACTGTCAGATCCGCCTGCAGCACGCCATCGGGCGCATTCCCTGTGTCGGCGTCCACGCCCGAGGGGAGATCACAGGCAACGACCAAAATATTGTCAGGAATCGTCGGCAGGGAGACACTTCCACGGGCTCCGGTTCCCAACACCGCATCGATCACCAGGGCCACTCCGGTAAGTGCCTCGGTGGCCCGATGCCAACGGCGGTTGCGCCCCCGCGAACCTGCGGGTCCCTCTCGTCCGGTTTCGACGACCTTGCCGCCGGCCCGCTTGAAGGCTGCCATTCCTTCTTCATGGACCTTTGGCGTCATGAGAACTGCCGTACAGGCAACCCCGCGGCTTGCCAGCCGTGCCATCGCGAAAAGTGCGTCGGCACCGTTATTGCCACTTCCGATAAGTGCTGCGATTCGGGCACCGTAGACACCGCCGAAGCGCTCACGTAGCAACGTCATGGTGTGCTGGGCCAAGCCGTGGGCAGCGGCGCGCATGAGTGCGGGGCCCTCCCCGGCATCAATGAGGCGCGCCTCGGCGGTACGAATCTGGGTTCCGGTGTATGCGTTGATCATGTTTTAGCGCTCCGCAATGACCATGGCCGTGGCCAGGTCTCCATCGTGGCTGAGGGACAGGTGCCAATACCGTACGCTCTTGGCCTCCGCGACATCGGCCACTGTGCCGTCGATCTTCAGCTGTGGGGCACCTGCCGCGTCCATGACGACCTGGCAATGCTGCCAGTTCATGCCCGCCGGGGCGCCGAGGGCCTTGGCGATCGCTTCCTTCGCAGCGAAACGCGCCGCTAGCGAGCGCATGTTCAGCGCGCGCTCGGCCGGCACAAAAAG
>JBBSRY010000488.1:0-2973 GCA_038242595.1 Mycobacteriales bacterium | reverse complement strand
TCGCCGGTACGGCTACCGGAACCGATGGGGTGGAGTCGCCGATTCAAGGCACGCTGGCAACTGTCGCGCCTGCCGATTTCAATCGTGCTGCGATCAACCTGAACGAGGGGTCCACATACGGCGTCGGGGCACCCATCACCATCACCTTTAGTGATCAGGTCGCCGACCGGGCGAGCGTGGAGCGGAATCTGCACGTCACCACCGACAAGGGCGATATCGAAGGTTCCTGGGGCTGGTTGCAGGATGAAGATATCCAGGGCGACGGGATCATGCGTTCTCAGGTTCACTTCCGGCCCAAAGACTTTTGGCCGGGCAACACCAGTGTGACTCTGACCGCGGATCTGTATGGATTGAACTACGGCGGATCCTGGGGTCAGGAAGACATCGTCCGAACCTTCAAGATCGGTCGTGATCTGCGCGTGGAAGCCGATGTGAGCAGCTTCCGGTTGAAGGTCTACGTCGACGGTCAACTCACCAACGACTTCCCGGTCTCTTATGGCAAAACCACCGATCCGTCGAGGGCTACCCGCAACGGCGTGCATATCGTCCAGGAGCACTACGAAACCTTCGATATGTGCAGCACCCAATTCAATTACTGCGGGGTTAGGGTGAAATGGGCTGTTCGGATCAATAACAATGGCGAATTCATCCACGAGAACAACAGCACGATTCCATACCAGGGGAACTCGAATGTCTCGCACGGTTGCGTGAATATGAGCGAAGCCAACGCGAAGATCTTCTACGACATGTCGCTCTATGGCGACCCGGTCAATGTGACCAATAGCGAGGGCCCGAATCTCGGTCCGGCTGACTTCAATTACGACTGGTCCTACAGTTACGACCAGTGGAAGGACCTGTCCGCCCTGTGAACCAGGCCCGGGACGGTATCGAGCCATCGGGCGAGGTACGGCGGGTGGCTGCCATTTCGGTCCATACCTCCCCGTTGGCTCAACCGGGTACCGGTGACGCCGGCGGAATGAATGTCTACGTCAACCAGACCGCCCGGCGGCTTGCGGCCCGTGGTGTTCAGGTGGAGATTTTTACCAGGGCCACTTCTTCTGACCTGCCGCCGGTGGTCGAGTTGGTCCCGGGGGTTTTGGTCCGCCATATCGTGGCCGGCCCGTTCGAAGGGCTGGATAAGAATGACCTGCCCGGGCAGTTGTGTTCCTTCGCGGCTGGCGTGATGCGCGCCGAGGCCAGGCGTGAGATGGGCTATTACGACCTGATCCATTCCCATTACTGGCTGTCCGGACAGGTGGGGTATTTGGCCAAGGACCGCTGGGCAGTGCCGCAGGTGCACTCGGCGCATACCTTGGCCAGGGTCAAGAACCTTTCGATGGCGCAGGGCGACAGTCCAGAGCCGGCCGGCCGGGTCTTCGGGGAGGACCAGGTTGTCGCCGAAGCGGACCGGCTCATCGCCAATGCCGACGCCGAAGCGGAAGAGCTGATCCGGCACTATGGCGCCGACCCGGCCCGGATCGATGTCGTTTCACCCGGCGTGGACACCGATATTTTTGTGCCGGGGGACAAGGTTGCTGCCCGTCACCGGTTCGGATTTGCCGCCGATGAACTGGTGATCACCTTTGTCGGCCGGATCCAGCCGTTGAAAGCCCCCGATGTACTGCTCAAAGCCGCGGCCGTACTGGTCTCCCAATACCCGGATCGGCAATGGCGGATCGTCATCGTCGGTGGTGTGTCCGGCACCGGCCGGGCCGCTCCTGATGCGTTGGCCGATCTTTCCGTCTGCCTGGGTATCGCCGACCGGGTGAGGTTCATGGCGCCGATGAATCCCGCCGACCTGGTGCAGATATATCGCGCCTCCGATGCGGTGGCGGTACCGAGCTACAACGAGTCGTTCGGCCTGGTCGCCCTGGAGGCCCAGGCCAGTGGCACGCCAGTGGTGGCGGCGGCCGTTGGTGGCCTCACGGTGGCGGTCAAGGACGGCGTTTCCGGGATTCTGGTGAACGGCCATGACGCCGGTGAGTGGGCCACTGCGCTGGCGTCGGTGGTGTTGGACAAGCCGCGGCAGGCGCAGTTGGCTGTTGGCGCCTCCCCGCACGCCTCCCAGTTCTCCTGGGAGGCGACCGTTGATGGTCTAATGGCCAGTTATCGTCGGGCGATCCTCGGTTTGGTGCCGGCCGGATCTCGGTAGCCCGGCCGGTTGTGACCGGGCCGTCGCCATCAGTGGATACGATCCACTGATGACATCTGTGGCAGCAGTGATCGAAGAGGCATTGACCGAATCCGGTGTCGAGTTCAGCGAACCGGAACCGGGCGCCTACTTGGTCACCCTGCCGGGGGAGCGCCGTTATCGCACCTTGGTTTGGTTGCTGATCGGGGATCATGAGTTGCTGATCGAATCATTTGTCTGCCGTAAGCCGGATGAGAATCTTGACGGTGTCTATCGATTCCTGTTGCAGCGCAATGCCAAACTTCGCTCGGTGGCCTTTTGCCTGGACTCGGTCGGCGATATTCATCTGGTCGGCCGGATCGGCCTGGCCAGTGTCACCGCTGCCGAAATTGATACCGTTCTCGGAGTCGTGCTGGCCACCTCCGATGCCGATTTTAATGCCATCCTGGAGCGCGGATTTGCTTCCTCGATCCGCCGGGAATGGGCGTGGCGCACCTCCCGCGGCGAATCACTGAAAAATCTTCAGGCATTCAAACATCTGATCGGTTAACGACTTCTACCGGCCGGCCGGTAGGCCTCATGCGGCCAGGGCGGTCGCTCGGTCGATCGCTGCTGAGACCGGAAATGATCAACGCCTGACCGGTGGTGTAGGTCACCATGACGGCTGCCTGCTTGGCCGAGAAGATTTCAACGCCAGGTGTTTCGGTGAATTTAGCCGTCGCCAACATCAGGTCCGAGAGACAAAAACTGGCTGCGCCCCAGGTCAGGGATGACCGCCCGGTGCCGGCCGCCAGCGCGGCCATCGAGCCGATCATCAGCCCGTAACCGGTTACCGGCCAACG
>JBBSRY010000487.1:0-2976 GCA_038242595.1 Mycobacteriales bacterium | reverse complement strand
GTCACCGACAACTGAGCACTGTTGTTGATCGAGCACTTAGTTTGGTCGAGCAAGCTCTAGCGGCTCAACAGCCCACCACGATGGGAGAGGCAACCTTCATACCATCAAAGCCAGAGGGTTCACGTCGCTGCACCGGAGTGGGGCGCACCACCATTCCCCGGGGTTACCACCAGGGGCCGGCGTTTCGGGTCAGCGGGGGCCTGATTCATCAGATGTCCGGGCCCGTTTCATCCGGCCGGGACGCGTCCTGTCCCTGAGATCGCTTGCGCGCCAACCACAAGGCGCTCAAGCCCAGAATAAGCGCGATGGCTGCCACGATAAGCATGGTGGTGACTCCGGAAACACCGGTATCAGCCAGGGTCACCTTCATGTCCGCGGCTTGGCGGTGGTGGTGCCGGTGACGAACTTGGTCGGCAGGGTGACCGTTCGCGACTGCGGACGCCGGTTCGGCTCCAGCAGCAGCTTCCCGACCTCCTTACCCTTGTCCAGGAACGGCTGACTGACCGTGGTCAGACCGCGGATCTCGGCCTCCCGAATGCCGTCGAAGCCAGTGACCGCGACATCCTGCGGTACGCGTTGATGTCGGCGTTCCAACTCCTGCATGATGCCGAAGGCCAGAATGTCGGAGGTCGCGATCAAAGCTGTGATACCCGGGTCCAGCGCCAACACCTCAGCCGCACCGGAGGCGCCGGACTCGATCGAGTTCTCGAATCGCTCCACCACCGGGATCCGATCCCAGGCGACACCCGCCGCCTCAAAGCCGTCTCGCAAGCCGGCCAGCCGGGACCGCTGCACGTGATAGTGCGCGCGTTCTTGGCGTGCGATATCAACCGGGCCATCCCGGTGAGCCCGGCCGAGCCGCATGCAGACCACCCCGATGCGTCGGTGCCCCAGGGCCGTCAGGTGATCGGCCACCTCGCGCATTGCGGCCCGATCGTCGCAACCCACCAGGTCGACACCCTCTGCAGCGGGCTGATCGCAGATCACCGCCGGCACCGGACGCGCCAGTACGGCTTCCAGGTGCGGATCGTCATCGGGCATGGCGTAGGCGACAAAGCCATCAACGGCGGCGCCGGCGACAGCGCCGACATCTTCCGCGTCGGGGTCGGCCGGGATCAACAGCAGGCCCATCCGCGCCTTGTCACACTCAGATGTCAGGCCTTCGAGAAAAGAAACCAGTGCCGGATCCCGGAAGGCGTAGGACAATTTCTCGGCCAGCAGCAAACCGATCGCGCCGGCTTTACGAGTGCGTAGGGATCTGGCCATCGGATCCGGCCCCGGGTATCCAAGCGCGCGAGCGGCTTCCATCACCCTGGTGCGTAGTTGGGGGGAGAGCTGATCCGGCCGGTTATAGGCGTTGGAGACCGTCGTCCGAGAAATACCGAGTTCGGCCGCCAACGACGCCAAAGTGGCTGGTGGGCGACGTCGAGGTATTCGTTCCATCATCAGACCGTAACCTCAGCCGTTTCATGATCGGTCAAGACCCCACAGGAATCGATGTGGAAATCG
The DNA here is from genome assembly GCA_038242595.1 of Mycobacteriales bacterium. Taxonomy (GTDB): domain Bacteria; phylum Actinomycetota; class Actinomycetes; order Mycobacteriales; family Nakamurellaceae; genus Nakamurella. Next base: position 1,467 of record JBBSRY010000487.1, on the reverse strand, counting down.
TTTTCCGTTATTTCCGTTCGACTCTTCCCAATGAAGGTTCCGGGCGCTAACGTCAGTAAGAAGCATCCCTGGAAAACGTTCTCCAACCGCGCCGGTTGCCGAGAATGAGCCCCACCGAACAACCGAGAAGTAAGAAAGGCAGCCTGCTTATGGCCACCGTCCAGTACGAAGAAGCCTCCCGCATCTACCCGGGCACCCCGCCGGTACGCGCCGTCGACAAACTGAACCTGGACATCGCCGATGGCGAATTCCTTGCCCTGGTCGGACCGTCTGGCTCCGGTAAGTCCACCGCCCTGCGCATGCTTGCCGGACTCGAGGACATCAACGAGGGCAAGATCATCATCGGCGGCCGCGATGTCACCAATGTCCCGCCGAAGAACCGCGATATTGCGATGGTTTTCCAGTCCTACGCCCTCTACCCGCATATGACCGTTGCCGACAACATGGGCTTCGCGCTCAAGCTGCGTGGCGTGCCCAAGCCCGAAATCGCCGCCAAGGTGAAGGAGGCGGCTGGTCTGCTCGACCTGGAGCGTTACCTGGACCGTAAGCCGAAGGCCCTCTCCGGTGGCCAGCGTCAGCGCGTTGCCATGGGTCGGGCCATCGTCCGCGAGCCGTCTGTGTTCCTGATGGACGAGCCACTGTCGAACCTGGACGCCAAGCTCCGCGTCGAGACCCGCGCCAATATCGCCGCCCTGCAGTCCCGCCTGGGAACCACCACCGTCTACGTCACCCACGACCAGGTCGAGGCCATGACCATGGGACACCGCGTCGCGGTGCTCGCCCCCGGTGGCGTTCTGCAGCAGTGCGATTCGCCGCGCAAGCTGTACGACCGCCCGACCAACGCATTCGTCGCGGCCTTCATCGGTTCCCCGTCGATGAACCTGACCAAGCTGCCGGTCACTGCCGAGGGTATCCAGATGGGCGACTCCGTCGTTCCGCTGCCTCGCGATCTGCTCGCCATCATCAACAGCAAGGGTCTCAAGGAGGTCACCTTCGGTGTCCGCCCGGAGAACCTGACGCTGTCCTCGCATGGTCTGGCGATCGTCGTCGACGTGGTGGAAGAGCTCGGTGCCGAGTCCTTCGTTCACGCTCACGACCCCAAGGGTGAGCGTCTGGTTGCTCGCACCGAGGCTCGCGTGGTGATCAATGCCGGCTCCACCGTGCACGCCACCGTTACCAACCCGGAGCACATCCACATCTTCGACCCGGAGACCGGTGCTCGGATCGGCCTGACCGAAGGCTTCTAAGTCTGTCAGCTTGCCAAAAGGGCTGGTCGGGCATATCCCCAACCAGCCCTTTTTGCTGTTGGTTGAGGATATCCCGCCGTGCTGTTATCTTAAATGGGAATCATTCCCGTTACTGATGACAACTCGCTACTGGAGACCACTTTGCCTTCCCCTCGCTACCTTCTCGCCACCAACGCTGCCGCCGGAGTTGCGCTCGCCGGCTGCTCTACACCACCCAACG
>JBBSRY010000486.1:0-2977 GCA_038242595.1 Mycobacteriales bacterium | reverse complement strand
GCTCGTGCTGGCCGTGGTCGATGGCGCTGATCCCTCGTCTTTGTGTGACTCTCGAAATAGGCAGGGAGTGGTAACCCAGAACGCTGGCGGATCTACTGGCGATCTACCGGATCCGCTGCACGGCCCTGACTTCGGCTCCTATCGCGCTGACGAGGTGAGTTGGCTGCTCAAAGATCTATCCGCACTGAACCTGGAAGCCGATGTGGCTGAGCGGGAGCAGAAAATTCAAGCCGGCAAGGCGCACTACGCCGAGTCGCTGCCGATCGAGTTCCAGCCTGATCAAAAATACCAGGAGCTCTTCGAGCGGGTGCTGGCCGGCAGCGCGGCCCGCCTTGCGCAGGCCGTGGGGCTGGTTACCGAGTTGATCCTCACCGAACGCGGCACCAACGTGGTGCTGGTGTCACTCGCCCGCGCCGGCACACCGGTGGGCATTTTGATGAAGCGGTGGGCCGCGCAGGTCCATGGGCTGGACCTGCCGCATTACGCGGTGTCGATCGTCCGCGGTCGCGGTATTGACGCGGTGGCCCTGGAATACCTTGCGCAACATCATGATCCGGCTTCCATTGTGTTCGTTGATGGCTGGACCGGTAAGGGCGCCATCGCCAGTGAACTTGCCGCGGCGCTGGCAAAGTTGGCCGCTGACGGTGGTCCGGTCTTCAACCCCTCGTTGGCAGTGCTGGCCGATCCGGGCAGTTGTGTGACCGATTACGGCACCCGGGATGACTTCCTGATTGCCTCGGCCTGTCTGAATTCCACCGTCTCCGGGTTGGTTTCGCGGACTGTCCTCAATGATGCGTATATCGGTCCGCGAGACTTCCACGGCGCCAAGTTCTACGCCGACCTGGCAGCCGGGGATCGTTCGAACCAGTTCCTGGATGCGGTGACGGCGCAGTTTGATTCGGTGCTGGACACGGTGCGAGCCGAACTGCCCGCGTTGCTGGCCTCGGATCGAACCCCGACCTGGGCCGGATGGGCGGCGGTGGAACGGATTCGTGAACGATACGGCATCGAGTCGGTCAACTTCGTCAAACCCGGGGTCGGGGAGACCACCAGGGTGCTGCTGCGCCGCATCCCCTGGCGGGTGCTGGTGCGCGAGGCTGATGCGGTTGACCACCAACACATTCGACTGCTGGCCGCGCAACGTGATGTACCGGTGGAGGTGATCCAGGATCTGCCCTACGCCTGTGTCGGGCTGATCCGCACTCTGCCATCAGATCCGGAGGGAAACGGATGACCAGGTACGGGCGCAGTGGGGGTGCTGCATGATGATCGTCACCGATCTGGATCGCACGATGATCTTTTCACCGGCCGCACTGCAATTTCAGGGCCCGGATATCGATGCCCCATCACTGGTTTCAGTAGAAGTATTGGACGGTAGGCCGTCGGCATTCATGACGGTTGCAGCCGCGGAACTGCTACAGGAAGTCTCCGCCAACCATCCAGTGGTGCCGTGCACGACCCGCACGCTGGAACAGTTCACCAGGGTTCATCTGCCGCTCTCATCCAATGGTCACGACCGTTACGCCATTGCCAGTAACGGCGGGACCATCGTGGTCAACGGTTACCCGGACCGGGCGTGGCGGCGTGATCTGGACAAAAACATTGCAGACCAGGGTGTTCCGCTGGATGACATCAAAGAAGAGTTAACGCGACGCACGGATGCGGACTGGGTGATCAAACGGCGCAGCGCCGATCACCTGTTCTGCTACCTGGTGGTCAACCTGACGCAGGTGCCGCAAGACTTCATCGCCGACTGGCAGCAGTGGTGCAACGACCGGGGGTGGCGGATCTCGGTGCAGGGACGAAAGATCTACTCAATTCCCAAGGCGCTGTCCAAGTCAACGGCGATGAAGGAGGTCGCGGCCCGCCTGGGCGCCGAGCGGGTCATTGCTGCCGGCGATGGCGGTTTGGACTCGGACATGTTGGAGGCAGCCGATTCCGGCATCCGCCCGCGGCACGGGGAGCTGGCCCAAATGGACTGGAATCGGCCACATGTCCAGGTCACCGAAAATATTGGTGTGATGGCCGGCGAAGAAATGGTGCGCTGGTTCGCTACCCAGACGAGTTAGACGCTGACGCCGAAATCGCGAGCGATTCCGCCCAAGCCGGAGGCGTAGCCCTGTCCGACAGCGCGGAATTTCCACTCGGCGCCGTTGCGGTACAGCTCCCCGAAAATCATCGCGGTTTCGGTGGAAGCGTCCTCACCCAGGTCGAAGCGAGCAATCTCGGCGTGGGTCTGCCGATCCACCACTCGGATGAAGGCATTGCTGACCTGTCCGAACGATTGTGAGCGGGCCAGTGCGTCGTGGATGGACACCGGGAAGATGATGGCGGCCACATTGGCCGGTACCGCGGGCAATGACACATTGATGCTCTCGTCGTCGCCCTCGCCCTCTCCGGTCAGGTTGTCACCGGTGTGCTCAACGGAGCCGTCGGGGGAGCGCAGGTTGTTGTAGAACACAAAATGCGAATCGGACAGCACTCGCCGATCCTGCCCGATGAGCAGGGCGCTGGCGTCCAGATCGAAATCGACACCGGTGGTCTGTCGCACATCCCAACCAAGGCCGATACTTACTTCGGTCAGATTCGGCGCCGTTTTGGTCAGCGAGACATTGCCACCTTTGGCCAGGGTCACGGTCATTTTTTGGGCTTCCTTAACAGATCGCAGAGATTGTCGACAATGGATTGCTCTGCTTTCGACCCTACCTGGGTGGATGGATCATCGGCAGGCGACCGCAAATTGGCAACGAAATGTTGCCCACCAAGAAGGGCCGGTCGTTGCGTGGTGCGAGCCGCCGGCGCCGTATCGACACTCAGGGGACCTTCGACGTTAGCCGATTTCGGTCCAGGCCAGGAGTTCGTCGACGGTCTTGGTGTTGATGATTCGGTCAGCCGGAATCTCGCATTTCTCCGCGCGCTCGGCGCCGTAGGCCCGAAAGTCCAGCTGGCCAGGTGCGTGGGCGTCGGTGTCGATACT
>JBBSRY010000485.1:0-2982 GCA_038242595.1 Mycobacteriales bacterium | reverse complement strand
GACCGATCACTCGGGCGCATAACATGGCGCCCGCCACGGCCACTAGCAACGGCACCACCAGTTCGATGCCGGTGCGGCTGAATTCGAGCATCAGCACAATTGCAAACAGCGGCGCGCGCTGAGTGGTCGCCAGTACCGCGGACGCACCGACCAACACAAATGCGGTGACCGCCGCGCCGACCAATCGATTGCGTTCCGGCCACTGCGCAGATTTCAGATTCACTTCTTGGTGGGCGGGTTGGTCGACGACGTCGTGCGCACGACCGCTCCCCGGTGCGCGGTTGGGGTGGGGCCAATGGTGCCCGAAGCGGTAGCAGAACCGCCGATTGAGCCAGCCCCATCTCACCACTACCGATTCGGTTCAGGTCGTCGCCGCCGCAACATGTTCTGGATCGCCAATTCAGGCGGCTATCAACGTAAAATTTGCGGAGCCGGCCGATCATATCGGCAACGGGATCGACCGCACACCTGCTGGGCGGCCTGGACTGGGCTTCCCCGCCGGACTCGGCTGACCTGACGGTGGCGCCGCCTTCGGTCCAGTGACGCCTCCTCCCTTCTCAGGGGCGGCAGTACCAAACGCAGGGGGGAAACCCGCGCGAATTCATTCGCAAACAGCGAACACCGCAGTTCAACCAAATCCAACAAACATTTTCGATCAGCGCTTTCTGAATCGATTCTCTTTCTCGATTCTGTGGGCCGTCACTCACCAATTAGCAAGCCGAAATGTTTAATGGTGGATAGCCTCGATAGATTCCACAAACTACTCACCTCCACGTTCGTGCCGCTGTACCCAAGCGAGCCAGGTGAGCCGAATCAGGAGATGGTGTTGATGACCGCAGTACAGACTGCACGCGAGATCCCGACTCAGAAGGCCGGTGCGCAGGCTTCTGAGTCGTCGGACGAGGTTGGCGGGCCGACCACCAATGCTGCATGGCTGGCCTGGGTTGCCGAAATCACCGCGCTGACCACTCCCGCCCGAGTGGTCTGGATCAACGGATCGGACGCCGAATGGTCGGCGATGGCCGACGACCTCGTCGAGGCCGGCACCATGATCAAACTCGACGCGTATCCGAACTCTTACTACGCCGCCTCGGACCCCAGTGACGTGGCCAGGGTGGAGGACCGCACGTTCATCTGCTCGGTCGATAAGAAGGACGCCGGGCCCACCAATAACTGGATGGAACCAGCGGAGATGAAGTCGATCATGACTGATCTCTACCGTGGCAGCATGTCCGGCCGGACGATGTATGTGGTCCCGTTCTGCATGGGGCCGCTGGACGCCGCCGATCCAAAACTCGGTGTCGAGATCACCGATTCGGAATATGTGGTCGGCTCCATGCGCATCATGACCCGGGTGGGCGATGAGGCACTGCGGATGATCGAGAAAATCGACGGCTTCGTCAAGTGCCTGCATTCGGTTGGCGCCCCGCTGGCCCAGGGCCAGGAAGACGTGAAGTGGCCGTGCAACGACACCAAGTACATCACTCAGTTCCCGCAGGAGCGGACCATCTGGTCCTTCGGCTCCGGCTACGGCGGGAATGCGTTGCTCGGCAAAAAATGCTATTCACTGCGGATCGCCTCGGCCATGGCTCGGGACGAGGGCTGGCTTGCCGAACACATGCTCATCCTCAAGTTGATCAGTCCCGAAGGCGACACCAACTACATCGCAGCAGCCTTCCCCAGTGCCTGTGGCAAGACGAACCTGGCCATGCTGGAGCCGACCATCCCCGGTTGGAAGGTGGAGATGCTCGGCGATGACATCGCCTGGATGCGTTTTGGCGAAGATGGGCGGCTGTACGCCACCAACCCCGAGTTCGGTCTCTTCGGGGTGGCACCAGGTACCGGATGGCACACCAACCCCAACGCCATGCGGACCGTCGAGAAGGGCAACACGGTCTTCACCAACGTGGCACTCACCGATGACGGAGGTGTCTGGTGGGAGGGCATGACCAAGGAAGTACCCGATCACCTGATCGACTGGAAGGGTCGCGACTGGACCCCGACCGGAGTTGACGCCGAGGGCAACGCGCTGGAATCGGCCGGGGCGACTGCGGCCCATCCCAACTCCAGGTTCTGCACACCGATCACCCAATGCCCGATGATCGCACCGGAATACGACTCTCCGCACGGGGTGCCGATCTCGGCCATCGTCTTCGGCGGTCGTCGCAAGACGACGGTTCCCCTGGTGTCCCAGGCTCGTGACTGGCAGCATGGCGTCTTCCTCGGCTCCACGATGGGCAGTGAGACCACCGCCGCCGCTGCCGGGCAGGTCGGCATTGTTCGCCGCGATCCGATGGCGATGTTGCCGTTCCTCGGTTACGACGCCGGTGACTACTTGAATCACTGGCTCTCGATCGGCAACCAGGCAGATGCGTCCAAACTGCCAAAGGTGTTCTACGTCAACTGGTTCCGCCGGGATGCCGACGGTGGCTTCCTGTGGCCGGGCTTCGGCGAGAACTCCCGGGTGATGAAGTGGATCTCCGAGCGATTGACCGGTAAGGCGGCCGCGGTGGAAACCGCCATTGGTTTCGTCCCGGCTCCCGGTTCGCTGGATGTCGAGGGTTTGGATATGACGTCCGAGCAGGTCGCCGCTGCCCTCGATGTTGATGTCGAGGAGTGGAAGAAGGAGATTCCGCTGATCCAGGAGTGGTTCGACTTCTTGGGACCGACCCTGCCGTCCGGTGTGCGTGACGAGCTCGACGGACTCAGGACCCGGCTCAACAGCCAGTAGTTCCTTCAGAACACCGCTACCTTTAACGAACAGCGTTGTTCGTCTTCATCAAAAATGGCCCCCGCCAACGAAGTCGGGGGCCATTTTTGCCGATGCGAGACCAGCAGTTCGCAGAACCAGCAATCAGAATCAGCCGATCAGGATTTCTTCTTGCGCAGTTTCTGCACGATCAGAAACACCACCAACAACGCTGCGACAAGCGGCGCGAGTCGCTTCAACACCGGTGCGCCGGCCGATTCAAGCAAATCAAT
>JBBSRY010000484.1:0-2985 GCA_038242595.1 Mycobacteriales bacterium | reverse complement strand
TCGAGCGTGCCTTCCGCAAGCGCAAGATCAACTTCAAGGTCGGTGTCCGATTCGCTGGCGTGACCCAGAACGATTCCGGCGTCGAAGTGAGCCTGGAGAACGGCGAGAAGCTGCAGGCCGACCTGCTCCTCGTCGCCGTCGGCCGTGGCCCGGCCACTGGCGGACTCGGCTACGAAGAAGCCGGCGTCACCATGGACCGTGGTTTTGTCATCACCAACGAACGGCTGGCGACCAACCTGCCCAATGTGTATGCCGTCGGCGACATCGTTCCCGGTCTGCAGCTGGCGCACCGCGGTTTCCAGCACGGTATTTTCGTTGCCGAAGAAATCGCCGGCCTCTCGCCTCGAGTCATCACCGATGCCAATATCCCTAAGGTCACCTACAGTGACCCGGAAGTCGCCTCGGTCGGGATCACCGAAGCAAAGGCGAAAGAACTGCATGGCCCCGACGAAATCGAGACCTTGATCTACGACCTCGGCGGTAACGGTAAGTCGCAGATTCTCAAGACTGCGGGCGGCATCAAGATCGTCCGGCGTAAGGGTGGCGAGGTGGTGGGTATCCACATGGTGGGCGCCCGTGTCGGCGAACTCGTCGGCGAAGCGCAACTGGCGGTCAACTGGGAGGCCTTCCCCGAAGATGTCGCTCCGCTGATCCACGCGCACCCGACGCAGAGCGAAGCGCTGGGCGAGGCTTTCCTGGCTCTGGCCGGCAAGCCGTTGCACGTGCACAACTGACCTAGAGTTGCCGATAACCGAATCGCCCTGACACATTAGGAGACTTGCCGCATGTCCCAGTCCGTGCAAATGCCGGCCCTTGGAGAGAGCGTCACCGAGGGCACGATTACCCGTTGGCTCAAGAACGAGGGTGATCGTGTCGAGGTAGACGAACCATTGGTGGAGGTATCAACCGACAAGGTCGACACCGAAATTCCGTCGCCGTACGCCGGTGTGCTGGAAAAGATCGTCGTGCAGGTGGATGAAACTGCCGAGGTCGGCGCGGATCTGGCCATCATCGGTGATGGATCAGGCGGTGGATCGGCCCCCGAAGCCGAAGCTGAAGCTGAACCCGAAGCTGAACCCGAAGCTGCACCCGCTGCCGATGAGTCAGCCCCGGAACCAGAAGTCCCGTCGACCGAGGCCCCGGCTCCGGGCGAGGACGAGCCCGCGCACGCTCCGGAACCAGCGCCCTCTGCAGCTTCCGGCGGATCGGGGAATTCTGTGGTGTTGCCCGCCATGGGAGAGTCCGTCACCGAGGGCACGGTGACGCGTTGGCTCAAGCAGGTCGGCGATTCGGTCGAGTTGGACGAGCCACTGGTGGAGGTATCAACCGACAAGGTCGACACCGAGATTCCTTCTCCGTTTGCCGGCACCCTGCTCTCGATCGCTGTCGGTGAGGACGAGACCGTCGAGGTGGGTGCCGAACTGGCCGTCATCGGCGATGGCTCAGCTGCCCCAGCGGCCGCTGCCGCCCCCCAGGAAGAAGCACCCAAGGCAGAAGCACCCAAAGCAGAAGCACCCAAAGCAGAAGCACCCAAAGCAGAAGCACCGAAGGCAGAAGCACCAGCACCCAAGACCGACGCTCCGGTTGCACCCACCCCGACACCGGCCGCTCCCGCAGCGCCGGCGCCGGTCGGGGCCACCGCTCCGTCCTGGCAACCACCGGCGCCGACGGCTTCCACCGCAGGTAGCTACATCACCCCGGTGATTCGCAAACTTGCCGCCGACCAGGGCATCGACTTGTCCAGCGTCAAGGGCACCGGGGTTGGCGGACGGATCCGTCGCGAGGACATCGTCGACGCCGCTGCGGCCAAGGCAGCCGCGGCAGCCGCGGCAGCCGCGTCGGACCCCGCCGCACCGTCTGCTCCGACGGCAGCTGCACCCAAGGCCAGCGCCGAGGCCACCGCTCTGATCGGCACCACCCAGAAGTTGCCGCGTATCCGCCAATCGATCGCCAAGAACATGCTGGCCGGCCTACAGACGGCCGCACAGCTGACCACGGTGATTGAAGTCGACGTCACCAGAGTCGCAGCGATGCGGGCGAAGGCCAAGAGCAGCTTCGAATCTCGTGAGGGCGTGAAACTCTCGTTCCTGCCATTCTTCGTGAAGGCCGCCATCGAGGCGGCCAAGATCTACCCCGTGCTGAACTCGACGATCACCCCGGATCTGAAAGAGATCACCTACCACGCGAATGTGAATCTCGGCATCGCCGTTGACACCCCGCGCGGGCTGATCGTCCCGGTCATCAAGGGTGCCGACGATCTGAACATTGGTGGTATTGCCCGTAAGATCGCTGATCTGGCGGCCCGCACCAGGGACAACAAGATCGGACCTGATGATCTTTCCGGTGGCACCTTCACCATCACGAATACCGGATCGGTCGGGGCGCTGTTCGACACCCCGATCTTCGTGCCGCCGCAGTCGGCGATTCTGGGTACCGGCGCGATCGTCAGGCGGCCGATGGTCATCAAGGACGGCGACGGCAATGAAGTGATTGCCATCAGGTCGATGTGCTACCTGGCACTGTCCTACGATCACCGCAATATCGACGGCGCCGATGCGTCCCGTTTCCTCGGAGCCATCAAGGTCCGTCTGGAAAGCGGCGACTTCACAGCAGATCTCGGCCTGTGACCAAACGGTTGGTTGCGGCAGGGGTGAGCGGGTTCCTCGGACCCCGCCTCATCACTGCCGCAGAGGCCAACGGTTATGAAATAACTACCCTGGTACGGCGTCCGGCCAAGAAGGCCTCAGAGATTTCGTGGGATCCGGACGCCGCACAGATTCCCGATGACGCACTCGAGGGCGCCGATGTAGTGGTGAATCTGTGCGGTGTCGGTGTCGGCGACAAACGTTGGAACGACGAATACAAGCATTTGATCCTGACCTCCCGGGTCAATCCGACCACGCTATTGGCCCAGAAGTGCGCTGACGCCAAAGTACCCACCCTGATCAACGACAGTGGTATCGGCTATTACGGTCCCCGCGGATC
>JBBSRY010000483.1:0-2996 GCA_038242595.1 Mycobacteriales bacterium | reverse complement strand
GGGCCGGCGACGGCCAGGGGACCGGACTGGTCTTCGGCTACGAGGAAGCTTTGGGCATCTGTGTCGACCCGTCCGTGGTGCGGGACAAGGACGGTATTTCAGCAGCAGTGGTGGCTGCGGATTTGGCGGCTTCATTGAAAGCTGACGGTCGTAGTGTGGCCGAGGCGTTGGATGATTTGGTGCGGGCACACGGGCTCTATGCCACCGCTCAGCTTTCGTTCCGGGTGTCGGATCTGTCGTTGATTTCTGGCGGTATGGCCCGACTGCGGGCGGCGGTTCCGGCGACATTGCTCGGCGATGAGGTGGTTTCGGCCAAGGACCTGTTGCCACTGACAGATGCCATGGTGCTGAGCACATCTCGGACCAGGGTCGTGGTGCGTCCATCCGGTACCGAGCCGAAGCTCAAATGCTATTTGGAAATCGTCACACCGATACCTGATGACCTCACAGACCTCTCGGCGACCCGAGCACGGGCCGCCGAGGAATTCACTGCCTTGAAACTCGAACTGACGGCGGTGTTGGGACTGTAAAAGCCTGTTGCTCGAGCACGCCGGGCCCGTGTCCAGACCCGATATCAGGTGGTGGATGTCAGGGAGTAGGTAGTTCCGGCTGAGGTGAGCGTGAGGGTTGGGCCGTCGAGGGTCCAACTGGGCTTGCTCTGCAGAAAGTCCATCCAGGCGCTCTCGGCGCCGGACAGTCCCGGACAAAACATTTTGGTGGACAATAGGTTTCCTACCGTCAGTACGCCGTCCGCAGTGGACTGCGCCCCTTGCGAACCGATGCTGTTGCAACTGGCGTTGGTCAAAATGCGCTGAGCGAAGCTGAGCGTGATGACCTCTCCGTTGGGGGCGTCCGGGATCGGCGTGGTGAAGGAAAGACCGGCCAACACCGGGTCAATCGTGGCCGGCTCTGATGGCTGTTCGGGTGCCGCGCTGTCCTCGGGGATCTGCGGGATGCTGTTGTCGATCTTCTCGGTCGGGACAGCACTGGGATCTTCGGTGGCGGTTCCTTCAGGGGTCTGCGCGACCCCGTCCTCATCGACCACGAACTCCAGGGTGGTGTTTTCGGCTCCCACGATGGTGAGGGTGTCACCGGTGATGGTGTATTCCACCTTGCCGGTGATCGCCTTGGTGAGCAGCGACTCCATCTCACCTCGCGGATCTCCACAGGCCATCAAGGTCCCGATGACAGCAGTGACATCTAGTGTGGTGTCGGTGATCTCGATATCACCACCGACCGAGTTGCACTGGGCGTCAAAGGCGATTCGACCATCGGTGATGGTGATGGCCGGGTCCACCCCGGGTGGCACGCTGGCTACGCTCTCGCCGGTGATAATGCTGTTCAGCTTCCAGCGGGTGCCTTCCAATGCAGCATTTGCAGCGTCCGCCACCGCGTCTTCCTGCAACGTCAAAGTCACGCCTGCCTGGGTGAGCGTGAGGGTCTCGCCTTCGTAGGCCCAGGTGGGACTGGAGCCGATAAACTCGGCGAGCCCATGCTCTTGATCCATCACGCCCGCACAGGCCATCTGTGTCCGGATCAATTGCGGTGCAACGATACTGCCGCCGCTCAGTATGACCTCGCCGCTGATACTGTTGCAGCCGGCGTTGGCCTGGATGGTCCCATCAGCAAAACCGATGGTGATCTTGGTCAGGTCAGCAACCTGCTGACCGGTGAGGTCGGTGGCGGTGAAGTTCTCGCCCAATAATTCTGTGCCATCAGCGGTGGTGTCGGTACTGGGTGCTGCGCTGGATAACTCAGTGCCGGTGGATGGTGCGGCGCCGGTGGATGGTGCGGCGCCGGTGGCGGCATCACTCTTGGCACCGCAGGCGCTCAATGCCAGCACCGCGGCGGCGCTGATCGCCAGCATCCTCTTGATTCTCATCTGCGTTCTCCGCTCCTAGCACTTTCCTGATTTCGGGCAGGCCGATTGCCGCTGACCCAGTGATGAGACGGGGTCAGCCCGGTCAGCGGTTGCATATCATCCGGGTGACCTACGGCTCAGACCGCGCCGAACTGCCGATCGCCGGCGTCACCAAGACCGGGAACGATGTAGCCGGAATCATTGAGTCGCTCGTCCACACTGGCCGTCACCACCCGGACACCCAGGTTCGCCTCGGCCAAAGTAGCCAAACCCTCCGGGGCGGCCAGGGCGCAGATCGCGGTGACATCGGTGGCGCCCCGCTCCTTGAGCAATTCAATGGTGTGCACCATGGAGCCGCCCGTCGCCAACATCGGGTCCAGCACGAACACTGGGCGCCCGGCCAGCGATTCGGGCAGCGAGACCATATAGGGCTTGGGCTCCAACGATTCCTCATCGCGGGCAATCCCGACAAAACCCATTTGAGATTCCGGGATCAGAGCATGGGCCTGGTCTGCCATCCCCAGACCGGCTCGCAACACCGGTACCAGTAGCGGCGGATTGGACAACCTGGTGGCCTTGGTGCGGGCCACCGGTGTGTGGATTTGCACCAAATCCACCGATAGGTCTCTGGTGGCTTCGTAAATCAACATCAACGTCAGATCCCGCAACGCTTCTCGGAAGGCCGCGTTATCAGTGCGGGCATCACGCATGGTGGACAACCGGGCTTGCGCCAGCGGGTGATCGACCAGGATCATCGGAAGGTTGGCGGGCACTTCATGGGCAGCAGGCATAGTCCTCACGCTATCGGCTGGCCCGCCGAGCCGCCCACCCCGGTGGAGGAATGTCGGCTGGGGAATGATCGTGGGTATGACGGAAAAAACTGCAGCACCGTTCGGAAGCTGGCAATCCCCCATCAGCGCGGCTGATCTGGCGGCCAGCTCGCACCCGGTCGGCGGCGGGCAATTTGTTGGCGAGGAAATCTGGTTCACCGAGCAGCGCCCTGATCAGGGTGGGCGATACTCCGTACGTCGGGTATCGAGTGCCGGAGCTGAGCCGGTGGATGTGCTGCCGGCGCCGTGGAACGCACGCAGTCGGGTGCACGAGTATGGCGGAACGTCGTGGGTGCCGCATGACG
>JBBSRY010000482.1:0-3002 GCA_038242595.1 Mycobacteriales bacterium | reverse complement strand
TCACCGTGTGCCATGGCCTTTTCGGTGACCACCACTGGATTGACGCTGCCCAATTCGCCATAGAACGGAATCGGATCCGGACGGGACACGGCGAGGTCGAAGAGCGCGCGCCCGCCGGACAACGAGCCGGTGAAGCCCACTGCGGTGATCGCGGGATCCTGCACCAGAGCTGATCCGACCTCGCGTCCGGAAACCAGGGCAAAAGTCCCCTCCGGCGCGCCGGCATCGGCCAAGGCAGTGGTCACGATAGCCGCGGTACGCAGAGAGGTTTCCAGGTGACCCGGATGGGCCTTGACGATCACCGGGCAGCCCGCGGCCAACGCGGAAGCGGTATCGCCGCCGGCCACCGAGAACGCAAACGGGAAGTTGGAGGCGGAAAACACTGCCACCGGACCCAGCGGACGCAGCACTCGCCGCAGGTCCGGACGAGGTGGGGTCAGATTCTTGTCGGAATGGTCGATGGTGGCCTCCAGGTAGGCACCGTCGATGATGACCTCGGCAAACAGCCGCAGTTGCGCGGAGGTTCTGGCCACCTCACCGCGCAGTCTGACCAGCCCGAGATGCGTCTCGCGCTCGGCGATCTCGGCGAGCTCCTCGGTGTGGGCATCCAGCGCGTCAGCGATTGCCCGCAACCAGCCGGCTCTGCTCTCGTCGGCACTGACTGCAAGCACCGGCGCCGCAATTCGCGCCGCCGCGGCCGCGTCGTTGAGATTGATCGTGAGAGTGGTTGTCATGAGGGTTCTTTCTTGAAGTTCAGACCGACACCTGGGGCGGCTCAAATCCGCATCCCCACAGTCTCCCCCATCACCGCTTTCGGGCGATAGGGTTCTGACGACCAGTTGCCCCGTTCCAGGCAGCGGGTGCAGCCCACACCGTTCTGAGGATTACAGATGCGCGTCGTCATTGCCCCGGACTCCTTCAAGGGCACGCTGGACGCGGCGGCGGCGGCGGCGGCGATCCGGACCGGCTGGCTCCGCGAGCGGCCCGATGATGAGGTGCTGCTGATACCGCAGGCCGATGGTGGCGAAGGGACGGTCGCCGCGATTGCCGCGACCCATGCCGGCGCCGAACTGGTGCGGGTGCAGAATGTCAGCGGCCCCGATGGACAGTCGGTGACCGGGGAATATCTGGTGCTGCCGGATCGCTCTGCTGTGATCGAGCTGGCCAAAATGTCCGGGCTCCCGCTGATGGCGGAACCCGATGCCGCCGGCGCCACCACCAGGGGACTGGGTGAGGTCATCCGCGCAGCGTTGGACGCCGGTGCGACCAGGCTCACTATCGCGCTGGGTGGATCGGCATCAACCGATGGTGGCTCCGGTGCTTTGGCCGCGCTCGGAATGAGGTTGCTCGATAGCGAAGGCGAACCAATTCCGGACGGTGGTGAGGCGTTGGGTTGGCTGTTCAGCATCGACAACACCGGGGTGATGGCCGTTCCCGAAGGCGGGGTCGAACTGTTGACAGATGTGTCGGCGCCGCTGCTGGGGCCGCTGGGGGCGGCCGCGGTTTTCGGTCCGCAAAAGGGGGCCGATGCCGAAATGGTCACCGTGTTGGACGATGCACTGGCCAATTTCGCCGAGCTGATCGGGACTGCGGCCGATCCCACCCAGTCCGGTACCGGTGCTGCGGGAGGCACCGGGTTCGGTCTGATGGGGTGGGGTGGCCGCTGTTGCGCCATCGTGCCCGGCGCTGCGCGGATCGCTGAACTGACCGGATTGCTGGCCGCCCTCCAGACCGCGGATGTGGTGATCACCGGTGAGGGGAAGTTCGATTCGACGTCGATGACGGGCAAGGTGGTCGGCCACCTTCTCGGTCTGCCCACGATGGCCCAACGGATGCTGATCGCCGGCCAACTGGCTGACGAACCGCCAGCGGGCACCACTGGCATTGGTCTGACCGATCTGGCCGGTGGCAGTGCGGCGGCGATGGCCGAACCTACGCGGTGGCTGCGTATCGCCGGCCGACGAGCGGCTCTGACGCTGGACCCCACCCTCGAGGGGTAATCGCTCCGGTCAGCGCGTGCTTTCCCCCGGCCAAATTAGGGCGGGTACTGGCACTGCACCTACGGAAGGTGTATTACTTCGCATTCAAATCACCGGGTTCCGACTGTTGCGGCAGCTGATGGGGTCTAGACGAAACGGAGAATCGGTCTAGACACTATCTGCTAATCATCTGGTACGCACCAGATCCCGGGCTGCAGAGATGGAATGACCCCGGGTTGCTGCCAAGTCGGGGGTCCGGCAGCAATCCGGGGTCACTCGGTATATCGCCTGTACCTGGGAGAGTGTTACAAGATTCCGAAAACTTTTTCGGGAAAGTTTTCAGCTGCCTGTTTTGCACTCCGCCCCGGGGTGGCAGTTCAGCGGTTGAAGCTGCCCTGGCGCTGTGCGATCAGGATCAGCTCATCGCGCATCGCCGGGGTGGCGGCATGCTCGATGGCGCGTGAAACGGCGCGGCGGTTACGGGAAATCTCGCGCTGGCTACGGATGGCCTTTGCAAGGCGGCTCATGATGTTCGTCCTCTTTCTTGTACTGCACGTTTTGGTTTACATATATATAGACGCTGCAGGTGGGTGATTTGTTACCCGATTCAACGGTGAAGCGCATCACACGCCGTCGATCATCCGGTCATAGAACAAATATGGGGGCGAAACCCCGGTTTGGCCTGGTCAATCAGCAGTCGCCCCATAGGCTGAAATTTGTCGACGGGTTCGGACATGCCAAAGGGGTCAGGTCTGATGACCCAACCCCTTCGTGGTACTGCCTGTCGACTTACCGGGCTTGCGCCGCATACACCCTTTCGGTCGCCGCCTTCTGCTCCCGCCACCAGGCTTCGTTCGTGCGGTACCACTGCACGGTGTCGGCCAGTCCGTCCTTGAAATTAGTGAATTTCGGAGCCCACCCGAGCTCTTCGCGCAGCAGGGTGGAATCGATCGCGTACCGCAGATCGTGGCCAGGGCGGTCCGACACCAGATCGAAGTCGTCAGCAGCCTTGCCGAACTGCTC
>JBBSRY010000481.1:0-3013 GCA_038242595.1 Mycobacteriales bacterium | reverse complement strand
ATCTGCGCCGGATACTTACCGCGACCAGCACGACAACAGTATTCGTTACCCACGACCAGAACGAGGCGTTCGGAATTGCCGATCGAGTGGCCTTGATGAATAACGGAAAGATCAGGCAGCAGGGCGTACCGCGGGAGGTCTGGGATCATCCCGTCGATGAATGGGTGGCCAAATTTGTCGGTTACACGACGGTGATCGACGCCGGGGCCGTGGAGCAGGCGGACAGCACCCAACCTGACGGGACTCGGATCGCTTTTCGTCCCGCCGCACTGCGGCTCGACCCGACGGGGGATATTCAGGCGACAATCCTGACCGCAGCCGCGTCACCGGATCACACCGCGCTCCGGGTTCGCATCATCGGGTGGGGTGAAATGGAAGCAGTCGCACCGGCCGGCACACATGTCGACATCGGTCAGGCGGTCACCCTGCGTCACGACCACTCAGGTGTCGCGCGCCTGCAACCGGACGCGCGGCCGGCATTCAAGACATGACAGGGTAGAGCGCGTGACCTGGCACCTGATCCCACTGCGCGCCGCAACCCTGTTGGACAACTCCGCTGACCAGATCCGCCACGGCCTCAACCGAGTCGATGTCTGGCAACGGGCGGCCGGATCGCTGGGGCTGCGCCTGACCAGGGCCGCTTCCGAGTCGGCGACATGGACAGATGGCGAAATCATTCGGCTCGATCCGGTGCACCTATCATCGGCGCCCGGCTCGCACCGAGTCCGGCCGGCCGTCAGCCAGGCCCTGCTGGGGAGTGGAGCCTGGATCGGGCAGATCGACATCATCAACTCGCTGCCGGTGCTGACCATTCGGACCGGCTCGGCCGCCGGTGCCCGCATTCAGTGCGTGCTCGGCCCCACCGCAGCTGGAACGGTCGTCACCGCCGAGCTGATCAGCACGCAGGACTCGACGTCGTTACGTCACCGGATGGCCGCGCTGGTCCAGGCTCCACGCCGCCGATCAGCGATTCTGGCGCTGCGGACGCTGCTGGGCATCCTCACTCTGGCGATGCACGAGAATGTGGTGGTGGTGGGAGCCGCCATCATCCGGGATGGCAAGGTACTCGCTGCGCGGCGTACCTACCCGGCCGTCCATGCGGGCAAGTGGGAACTTCCCGGCGGGAAAGTGGAACCGGGGGAGTCCGATTCCGAAGCCCTGACCAGAGAGGTGGGCGAAGAACTGGGCATCGCAATTCTGGTTGGCGAACAGATAGGTCCCGATATCGCGCTAGGTGTGGAAATGGTGCTGCGCATTTATGCGGCTACCGCCGATTCCGGTGAACCAATTTCCACCGAACACGATTCATTGTTATGGGTGGGAGCAGAAGAATTGTCCCAGCTCGATTGGCTCGATGGTGACCGTGCGCTGCTGGAATATCTGACACTGGCATTGACCCAGCGGCCGCCCGCGAATCGAGCCAAAAGTCAGTCAATCCCGTCTTACCTGGGCGCCGAGTCGCAACTCGATTAGATAACCATCCGCGCTCGTGGTGTGCTCGTCATCACTCCGGCATAAAAGTCATGGCATGATGCGTCACACGCAACAGTTTTGTAGCCCGGAGAGGCCTGTCCAGGTCTCTTCAAGACAGATTTGGAGTTCACGTGACCGTACGTAACCCGCGCCAGAAGCGCACCTGGTTGATCGCCGCTGCCGCTGCCGGCGCTATGATTCTCTCCGCCTGTGGATCCTCTGATGCCGCGGACGACACCACCGCCCCGCCCGCTGCCAGTTCTGCTGCCGAGGGCATGTCCTCGGCGATGGAGGAAAACTCCTCCGCTGATGAGGCGATGACCTCCGCTGATGAGTCGATGGCCACCGGTACCGATGAGTCGATGGCCTCCGGTACCGCCGACGAGTCGGCCGAGGGCGCTATTGCTGCCGTCGCCACCGCGACCACCGCTACCAGCGATGAGTTGGAAGCTGCCAAGGCTGGTCTGATCAAGGCCGGCACTCTCACCGTCTGCACCTCATTGCCGTACCCGCCCTTCGAATCCGCCGATATTGACGGCAACGTTGTCGGGTTCGAGATGGATGTGATGGACATCCTGGCCGAGGATCTGGGCGTGGAGAAGAGCGTCATTGATACCGACTTCACCGGTATCAAGTCCGGGCAGGCGATGACTTCGGGAATTTGCGATATCGCCGCTGCGGCAATGACGATCAACCCCGAGCGTCAAGCGGTGATCAACTTTTCCGATCCGTACTACGAAGCAACTCAGGCGCTGCTGGTCAAGGCAGATAGCACCGTCAAGGGTCTGGCAGATCTGTCCGGTCAGAGTGTGTCGGCCCAAGCCGGCACCACCGGACTGAGCTTTGCCAAGGACAATGCCGAAGAGTATGGCTACACCGTCATTGAATTCCAGAACATCACCGATGTCGAGCAGGCAGTCGGCAGTGGTAACGCCGCCGCCGGCTTCCACGACGACGGCCCCTTGTTCGACTTCGTCAAGCAGAACCCTGACTTCCGGGTCGCCACCACCTTCGACACCGGCGAGCAGTACGGTTTCGGCGCTGCGCTGGACAACACCAACCTGATTGCCGTCACCAACGCCATGATCAAGCGGATCAAGGATGACGGTACCTACGACAAGATCAAGACCGAGTACTTCCCGGTCGGCTGATCCGGCCGAACCTGATCCGAGCCGCTCTTGGCCTCGGACAATAGGTGCTCATCGACGGGTCGGCTCCCAACCGGAGCCGGCCTGTCAATGCGAGTACACGCGATTTCAGCTGCGCGTTCAACGTCGACCCGTTGCGGATCGGCGCATTGAAAAACCCACCTCCAGCAGTACCCCATTGCCTCGGGAGATCTTTGTGACTACAGCGGCGGTACCCAAAAAGAGGATGACGAAGAAGCGGCGAACGCTGTTTACCCGCATCCTGCAATTTTTTGGTCTCTTTCTGGTCATCGTGTTACTTGGTTTCCTCGGCGAGTGGGGTGATTTTTCCAAGAGTTTCTTCAATCTGGAAACCATCAGTAAAGCCATTCCGCGGATGTTCACCGTCGGTT
>JBBSRY010000480.1:0-3015 GCA_038242595.1 Mycobacteriales bacterium | reverse complement strand
GCCGGTGGTCGATCTTATGGGTCATTGATACTGACCGGAACCAGCGCACACGCTTTCTGCGGGCTGGAGATCCCGATGTCGATCTTCGCCACCCACGCGGCTGTTGCGATAGCAAATTCTCAATCGTCGGTAAATCTCACCGACGCTATGAGAAGTCGCGAAGTGATTGGCCGCGCCAAGGGAATCTTGATGATGCGATTTCGCATCTCCGCCGACGAAGCATTCGAGATGTTGCGCCGGGAATCGCAGAGTTTCAACATCAAACTCCGCGAAGTCAGCGAAACACTCTGCACCGGGGGAAGACTGCCCTCCGAAGAGTGATCGTCGCTAGCTCGAACGGGTTGTAGTTGTTTACACGCTAAACAGGCCGGGTAGAGCCGAATTACGACTAGCTCCGGCCGATCATTCCAGCGTCGTGCAGTGGCAACAGAGCTGTTGACCGCTGAGTGAATCGCGCCAGGAGAGCCCGGGTCGCCAGCAGGTGGTGCGTCTGCGCTGCCCAAACTGATTGGAATCAAAGTCATGTCAGCTTCCCAGAACCCAGAGGTCTACTTGGGCCGGACCGCGGTTGATTCGCAGGGCAACAAGATTGGGTCGGTTGGCCAGGTGTACTTGGACGACCGCAGCGGTGAAGCAAACTGGATTACGGTCAATACCGGTTTGTTCGGGATGAAGGAGAACTTTGCGCCACTGTATGGCTCGACGATGAAGGGCGACGACGAGCTGGTGCTTCCGTTCGACAAAGATGTCGTGAAGGACTCACCGGATATCGACGATGCGAGCCATCTGAGTGTCACGGAACAAGAACAACTGCACAGCTACTACCAGAGCTACCTGGGCGAATCCACGGCCGACGGTGCAGCTGGCGGTGGCGCCGGTAATGCTGCGCAGATGTCGGCTCCGCAAACGGACTCGGCAGCCGGAAACGACTACCGGGCAGCCGGTTACGACACGTCAGGCCCGACCACCGACGAGGCAATGACTCGTTCGGAGGAGCAACTCAACGTAGGCACCGAGACTGTGGAGGCCGGCCGCGCTCGGCTGCGCAAATATGTTGTCACCGAGGAGCAGACGGTGTCGGTGCCAGTTTCCCACGAAGAGGTCCGCGTGGTCAGGGAGCCGATCAATGATGCCAATGGCGGCGACGCACTCGATGGTCCCCAAATTTCCGAAGAGGAGCACGAAGTGGTCCTGCATGCCGAGCGCCCGGTGGTCGAGACCGAGGCAGTACCGGTCGAGCGGGTTCGGCTTGGAACCGAAACGGTTTCTGAGACCGAGGATGTCAGTGGCACTGTCCGCAAGGAGCAGATCGAGGTCAACGACGACTCGGCCAATACTTCGGGGCAAGAATACAACTCCGGAAACGACGCGCCCCGGCAGGTCTGATCCACAGCCAGTAGGAAAATGCCAAAAAGCCGGCTCACCGGGTTCGCCCAGTGAGCCGGCTTTGTCATCGTGAACTGCTATCTCTCACGGTCAGTCATGTTGGGCGGCACCATCAACGAACTCCCGCCTCGCTCAGGCAGAGTTCTCGTGTAGGTGTTGGCTCAACGAGATAGCCCGGCCGTCGGGCTTGTCGTCGATGACGGCGCCGGCTTGGATCTGAGATTTGTGGGCCGCACACACCCAGTACTCCCAGGCACCCCATGGGGTCGGCTTACCGGCGATGACCACGCCGTCGCGCTCGCATCCAACTACAACACACTCACTCATAATGCCTCCAGATGCATCAAAATCCCCCGCCGTGGTAGCCCCTCTTTCATAGTGGGAAAGTACCCATCCAGACACCATTTTATGCCTGCCGTTGATGCCGAAAAGTATTACAATGGTGGGGATCTCGCGTGCGATCCGGTGCCGCAAGGTGGAGTCTGAACAGCAGCTAGACGCTGGTCGGGTGGGGCGGCCCAAACGGGCAATTTTCGGGTGGCCGGAGTTCCATCGAGCGACTCGACAGGTCCAGTTCCTACCGGCAGGCTGAAGGTGAAGGTCCAATCGGACGAGGTAAGGACACCCGGAGGAGCGTGCGTGGTGGACAAGGCCGAAAGACGGAGCCGCATCATCGCGTTCGTACGTCAGGTCGGTACCGCGCATGTCGCCGATCTGGCCGCTGAGCTGACGGTCGCTCCGGAGACAATTCGCCGCGATTTGAGCTTCCTGGAACAGGAGGGTTTGGTCCGACGCACACACGGTTCGGTCCATCCAGTGGACAAGGCGAGTTTTGAAACGTCATTGGCCTACCGGTCGAACAACATGGTTGCCGAGAAACGCCGAATAGCGGCTGCGACTGTTGATCTCCTGCGAGGAGCCGGCACCGCGTATTTGGACGATGGCTTTACTCCGCAGCTCGTGGCCGAGCGGTTGGTTGCCGATGGACATTCCCTGACGGTGATCACGCCGTCCATCCCGGTGGCGACCGTGCTGGCCTCCTCCGAGCGGATCACCAGCATCGTGCTGGGTGGGGTGGTGCGGGCCAGCACGCTTGCCACAGTCGGCCACTGGGCAACCGAGTTACTGACCGGCATCCAAATCGACGTGGCGATCCTTGGTACCAACGGAATTTCTCTTCAGGGTGGTCTGACCACACCTGATCCGGAGATCTCGGCGATCAAATCAGCCGTGCTGGTGGGATCCAAGGTCAATATTGCGGTCGGTGTGCACACCAAATTTGGGGTGGACAGCTTCTCCCGGTTCGCGCACTTGTCCGACCTGGACATCATCGTGACCGATTCCGGGCTGCGGCGACACGAGGCCGATCGGTTTGAAGCCATGGGCCCTCAAATCATCCGTGTGTGAATTTCGAGGAGGTTGATCGGTTGCTCGAAATGGGGGCGAGGATCGTGGATGACCTCCGGGACGGGGACAGTGGCTGGGCGGTTCTTGCTGATCTTGAGGGCAATGAGTTCTGTGTGCTGAGCACGCGGGCCGATGAGGCCGGTATTTCTCTGCGTTAAGGTGTCCAGCCGGGATCCCAGACGGCCGTTATCCGGTCCGGTTTGCGGAAGACCAGACCTGTTG
>JBBSRY010000479.1:0-3026 GCA_038242595.1 Mycobacteriales bacterium | reverse complement strand
TGCCTGGCGTGGTAGACCATCCTGGCCTCCGAGATCTGGGTGATCGACGCCGATGCGGTCAGTAATTCGAACAGCACGATTTGCATCATCCGCGAGGTCCAGCCCGGGCCGAGCATCCGGCGGGCCAACACTCGGTCCACGATCTGGGTGGCGCCGCCCAGGGCACCGACCCGCAGATCCGGTCCGTGAGATTTGGAAAAGCTTCGAATATGCACTGTTTGATTCGGCAGCCAACGTCCGAGGCTGATGCCCGCGGACGTGCTGATAGGTCCGGAATGGTCGTCCTCTATGACCACCGGAGTGCAGACCCGCGAATTCGCCTCGATCACCCTGGCCAACTCCCGCCCCCTGGCCGCGGTCATACAACTCCCGGTTGGGTTGTGGGCGCGCGGCTGCAGGATGATCGCTGCCGGGTTGAGCGTCATGGCAGCGGCAAATTCGTCGAGCAGGAGCCCCTCGGCGTCAAATCGAACCGGTAGTGCCTGCACCCCGAAATGCTCCAAAAGGTCCAGGATCGGCGGAAAACCTGGCTCCTCGATAATCACTCGATCGCCGTACCGCACCACGGCTTCAAGGCACCGGGACATAGCGTCCAATGCCCCGTCGGTAATCGTCAGGGTTCCTGGCTTGAATGGCCAGTCGGCGCGCAGATGCCGCTCCAATTCAGGGAGAACCCGCGATTCATAATAGTTTTCGGTGTTGGCTCTGGAGGGGACCCGATTAAGCGCGGGACCGAGCTCGGGTAGCAGCAATGGATCCGGTGTCCCCACGGACAGATCGAGCCTGGTGGGCATCGCCGCTCCACCAAGCTCACGGTAATGTTTGGGCATCCATGGACTGGACTGCTCCAGGACAAAACTGCCGGCCCTGCCGCGTGAGCGGATCAAACCGGCACCGCCAAGGGCGTGCCAGGCATTGCTGACCGTAGCCGGACTTACCTGCAGCGCGGAGGCAACTTCGCGCACTGTCGGAAGTCTGGTTCCTACCTCGAGGTCACCGGCGTGAATGAGGCGGGAGACCGCGGCAGCGATGCCTTCGGGAGTCTTGGCCTCCAACTCGGTAACAATTCGATCAAGTGGTGGGGAAACAGCTTCGAGCATTCGCCAATCCCTTCACAAGTTCGTCCAAGCCCTTGACATCGTTACGAGTACGTCACAAAGTGAAGCCTCGGAGAAATGTTCACTTCCGAGAATAACAAAACGCCTTCCGGTGGGGGGCAGTGCTGGTGGATGATTTCGGATCTGCCAGCATTGCCCGCTTCGGCACTAATCGGATTCACCGATCCACCCGGGATGTGTTGCCTCACGGCTGTTTTCTCGGATGGCTCAGCGAAAGGATGTTGCAATGACGGTAGTACGGTCGGCCATCACCCAGGCAACCTGGACCGGCGACAAGGAGTCGATGATCGCCAAACACGAGCAGTTCGTTCGTGACGCGGCGGCGCAGAATGTCCAGGTAATTTGCTTCCAGGAACTCTTCTACGGGCCTTATTTCGGGATCACCCAGGACGCGAAGTACTACGAGTACGCCGAGAGCGTGCCCGGCCCGACGGTAGAGCGGTTCCAGGCGCTGGCCAAAGAACATCACATGGTGATCGTGCTGCCGGTTTATGAGGAGGAACAACCCGGTGTCCTCTACAACACCGCTGCGGTCATCGACGCTGACGGCAGCTACCTGGGCAAATATCGCAAGCACCACATCCCGAACCTGCCGCAGTTCTGGGAGAAGTTCTACTTCCGCCCCGGCAACACCGGTTGGCCGGTTTTCCAGACCGCCGCCGGCAAAATAGGTGTCAACATCTGCTACGACCGACATTTTCCGGAGGGCTGGCGCGAACTGGGACTGAACGGCGCCGAGATTGTCTTCAATCCCTCGGCCACCAAACCCGGTCTGTCCAACCGACTTTGGGAACTGGAGCAGCCGGCCGCCGCCGCGGCGAACCAGTACTTCGTCGGCGCCAACAATCGGATCGGCACCGAGACCGAGGAGTTCGGCGACGAAGCGGTAACTTTCTACGGCAGTTCGTACTTCGCAGATCCGCGTGGCAATTTTGTCGGTGACATCGCTTCCACCGATACCGAAGAAATCGTTATTCGCGATCTGGACCTGGATGTGCTGCGCGAGGTACGCAATGCCTGGCAGTTCTATCGGGACCGGCGCCCGGATGCCTACAACACCATCGTGGCACCGTAGGTCGGGAGATCCTCACTATGGCAACTACTCTCATCACCGGCGGCACCCTCGTTTCGTCAACCGGTCGCAGTTTGGCCGATGTCCTCATTGACGGCGAAACCATCGCCGCAGTGCTGGCCCCCGGCTCTGTCCTGCTGGGCAACGACCTGGCAGCTTCGGTGGATACGGTCATCGATGCCACCGGGAAGTATGTGGTTCCGGGCGGTATCGATGCCCACACCCATATGCAGATGCCGTTCGGCGGCACCGAGGCTTCGGACACCTTCGAAACCGGCACCAGGGCAGCGGCTTGGGGCGGCACCACAACGATCGTCGACTTCGCCATCCAGTCCTACGGCCAACGGGTACAGGATGGGTTGGCCGCCTGGCACCAAAAGGCCGCCGGCAACTGCGCAATCGACTATGGGTTCCACCAGATCATCGGCGACGTCAACGAGGATTCGCTCATCGCCATCGACGGGTTGTTGGACGAGGGCGTCTCCAGCTTTAAACTGTTCATGGCCTACCCGGGTGTTTTCCTCAGCGATGACGGCCAGATCCTGCGCGCGATGCAGAAGTCGGCCGACACCGGTTTGATGACCATGATGCATGCCGAGAACGGTTCGGCCATCGACGTTCTGGCCCAGCAGTTGGTGGCGCAGGGCGACACTGCCCCGTACTACCACGGCATTGCACGGGCCTGGCAGATGGAGGAAGAAGCCACCCATCGGGCGATCATGCTGGCCAACCTCACCGGCGCACCACGGTATGTGGTGCACGTTTCGGCCAAACAGGCGGTGGCGCAGATCGCTACCGCCCGTGATGCCGGCCAAAATGTCTATGGCGAGACCTGC
>JBBSRY010000478.1:0-3028 GCA_038242595.1 Mycobacteriales bacterium | reverse complement strand
GGCCACATACGACAGGCCGCAATGAGTCTGATATGGATCCAGGAGCGCCTCGTTGGGCTCCATCAGCATGTGATGACCGTCGGCCGCGAGTGATTCGTAGAATTGGGCTTGGCCGTTGACGTGGATACAAACTTCGCAGATGCCCGGTTCTCCCCAGGCCATTCCAGCTGGCATCGGTGGATTCGGCCGATCGATAAACTGTACGAGCTTGATCGCAGCTCTGCCCAGAACTGTGGGATTGTTGCTGCGTACCAACACGATCCGGACTTGATTGGTATCCCGGCCGGTCAGTGGGGCCAGACCTGGCAGCTCGCCGGTGTAGTCGAAGGCGATGTCGGTGAACCCCAGACGGGCGTAAAAGGGTAGTGACAGGTCGACATCTGTTACGCCAACACCGATGTGGTCCAGTCCGAGCAAGGTTCCGAAAAGCGGTTTGGTCCGACTCATATTCCTTCAGGCCTCCAGGCTTTGCTGATGTCACTCGGTGATATGACAGGAGAATCCAGAACAAGTTCCATCAACGGAAGACCGGATACCGGGTTCCTCAAGATGTTCGCACACCGAGCGGATGGACGCAATACGCACAATGTAACGCCCTGCGACCAATTGTACGGTTGACGCGCAGTATGTCCATGCCTATCGTTGGGTTGTTACCCAGCCGTGCTCAGTCACCACACTTCTTGACGTTCCTGCTGATCACCACAGGCAGCGAAAGTCGAAACGGGCACTTGAGCTCCTGCAACACGACGGAAACGAGAACGTCATCAGCATGAAGATCGGGGCCAAACTTCCACACACCGGAGCCGTGGCCATCAGCATGGGTGTTGCCACCCTGGCCCGCGAACTGGAACAGGCCGGCTTCGATTCCCTGTGGGTAAGTGACCATCTGGTATTTCCACGGGTGATCGCATCCCATTACCCGTTTGCTGACGATGGCAAGGCCTCCTGGCCCGCCGATACCCCCTATATAGAGGCACTGACAGCCTTGGCCGTGGCAGCTGCGGTTACGCAGCGGGTCACACTCGGTACGGCCGCGTTAATCCCCGCACTACGAAATCCGGTACAGCTCGCCAAACAGACCGCCAGCATCGATACGCTCTCGGGCGGCCGACTGGAGCTTGGCCTGGGTGCCGGTTGGATGCGGGAAGAGTTTGAGGCACTAAACATGTCCTTCGAGGATCGGGGACCTCGATTGGTCGAGTGGATGTCACTGCTGCGCAATTGTTGGAGTGGAGAACCTGTCGGTTCATCCTCGAAGTTCTACCACCTGCCGGCCAATACGCTGATCCTGCCGCCGCCACCGCACCAGATACCGCTCTACGTCGGCGGGCACTCGCCGGTGGCGCTGCGCCGCGCGGGCCGGATCGGCGACGGATGGCTTGCACAGCAGGACGTTTCCGAGCTGGATCCAGCCGGGCTGGCGGTAGAGGTTGGCAGGGTGCGGGATGCGGCAACGACCGCGGGCAGGGACCCATCCCAACTCCGGGTGGTGCTCAGGCTGGTGGGTTCGACTAAGCGCAGCGTCGAAGTGGCGGACTCGCTGGCTGCCCTGGGCAGCGCCGGTGTCCACGAGATTATCGTTGATACCGACTTTGTTGATGGCGATCCGGCGGCCGAAGCAGCGTTGCTCCGCGCCGCCGCCGCTGCGATATGACCATATCCAATGGGCTTCTCGAAGGTCGTCGCGCAGTGATCACCGGCGGCGGCAGCGGAATTGGAGCGGTGATCGCACAGCGTTTCGCGCTGGCCGGGGCCATCGGGGTGATCCTGGATCTGCCATCCGCAGTGGCGCAAGCCCCGGTTCCGCCGGGTTGGTTCGCTGGTGAGGTCGATGTCCGGGACGAAGAGTCGATGGCGGCCGCAATGCAGCGCAGCCAAGATTTGCTCGGCGGTGTGGACGCGGTGGTGGCCGTCGCCGGCGTAGTGCCGGACTGGGCGCCGCCGGCGGAAATGGACCTGGATGATTTCGACCGTGTGATGGCGGTGAATGCCCGCGGCGTGGCCTGCACCATCAAACACGCGATTCCGGTGCTGGTCGCAGGGGCCACCATTACGGTGATCGCCTCGCTGAATGCCTGGCGCGGAGACCCGAACATCACCTCCTACGCGGCCAGCAAACACGCGGTGCTGGGGATTGCCCGATCCGCGGCGCTGGCGCTCGGTAGCCGGGGAATCAGGGTGAACGCCGTTGCCCCGGGACCGATCGCCACACCGGCGCTGTTGGCCAGGATGGAATCGCGGGTGGGCCGGACCGGCCTGGACTCGGAGGCGGCGTTGGCTTGCGCCGCTGCCGCCACCGCATTGGGCAGGATCGCCACCGCTGTCGAAGTGGCCGACACGGTGCTCTTTCTCAGCAGCACGCTGTCCTCCGGGATGACCGGGCAGATGCTGAATGTGGACGGGGGAATTTCCTAGTGTCCGGACCGGACTCACCGGTCACCCGACACAGAACCGAGGGGGACCCATGTACCTGAACAATAAAGCGCTATCGGGGCGAACGGTGCTCCTGACCGGAGCATCCGGCGGTATCGGATCGGTGACCGCCAATACTTTGGGAAACGCCGGCTGCCACCTGATCGCTCACTATCGATCCGACCAGGCAGCAGCCGCGGTCGCGGTCCAAGCAATGCCCGATGAGCGAGTGCTATTGCTGCAGGCTGACCTCAGTACTGCCGAGGGAGCCCGAGGGATGTGGGCAGAGGCGTTGCAATGGCGCGATATTGATGTGGTGGTCGTCAATGCCGCGGTGCTACCCGATACTCCCATCGATGGTTCTGATGAGATTTGGGACCAAGGCTGGGCCACCGCGTTACAGACAAACGTCATCGGGGCGGGAGCTTTGATGCGGGAGGCGGTGCGACACTTCGCCGCGCGGGGATCAGGTGTGGTGGTCGTACTTTCCAGTTGGGCCGGACAGCAGGGCTCACGTCTGCCGGACCTGACGGCATACGCAGCCAGCAAAGCTGCAATCCGGAACCTGGCGCAGACACTTGCCCGCACCTATGCCGCGCAGGGCGTTCATATCCAT
>JBBSRY010000477.1:0-3030 GCA_038242595.1 Mycobacteriales bacterium | reverse complement strand
TGCGCGATCTTGCCGCCGAATTTGGCACTCCCGTGATGGTGGTGGACGAGGCCGATTTCCGGTCCCGATGTCAGGATTTTGCCAACGCCTTCGGGTCGGCCACCGCCGTGCACTACGCGGCCAAAGCCTTCCTTTCCGGTGAGGTGGCACGCTGGCTCAACGACGAGGGCGTGGGGCTGGATGTTTGCTCCGGCGGCGAACTGGCGGTGGCGCTGCGAGCCGGGTTCCCGGCCAATCGCATCGCCTTTCACGGCTCCAACAAATCCGAGTCCGAACTTCGCACCGCCGTTGAGGGGGGGATCGGCGTCATTGTCGTGGATTCGTTTTACGAGATCGCTCGGCTGGTAGCGCTGGCCGAATCGCAGGGGCACTCGGAGGTCAACCCGATCCCGGTGATGATCCGGATCACCGTTGGCGTTGAGGCGCACACCCACGAATTCATTGCCACCGCACATGAGGACCAAAAATTTGGGTTCTCGCTGGCGGCCGGTGATGCGGCGCAGGCCGTGCGACGAATCATCGCCTGCGCCGGATTGTCGTTGGTGGGGCTGCACAGTCATATCGGATCGCAGATCTTCGACCCGTCCGGGTTCGAGGTAGCCGCGCATCGGGTGGTCGGGTTGTTGAAGAGCATCGTCGCTGAATTTCCCAGCTTGCTACAGAGCATCACCACCATCGACCTCGGCGGCGGACTCGGCATTGCCTATACCGGCGATGACGACCCGACTCCGCCGGATACGATGGCAAAGTCGCTGCAGAGCATCGTGAGTCGTGAATGTCAGTTGGCCGGTCTCGCGGTGCCGAAGCTGGCCGTCGAACCAGGGCGGGCCATTGCCGGGCCGGGCACCGTGACGGTCTACGAGGTCGGCACCATCAAGGACATCGTGCTCGATGGCGGCCGCACCCGCCGCTATATCTCCGTCGATGGCGGAATGAGCGACAATATCCGCACCGCGCTGTACGACGCCGACTACACGGTGACGTTGGCCTCCCGCAGTTCAGACGCGCCGGCGATCCTCTCGCGAGTGGTCGGAAAGCACTGCGAGAGTGGCGATATCGTCGTTCGGGAGTGCTATCTGCCGTCCGATGTTGCGGTCGGTGACCTGATCGCCGTTGCCGCAACCGGGGCATACTGCTACGCGATGGCAAGCAATTACAACCGAGTACCGCGGCCAGCCGTGGTGGCAGTAACCGCTGGTTCGGCACGCACGATGCTGCGCCGAGAGACCGATGACGATCTAATGCGCTTGGAGACCTGGTGACCGATAACCCCCTGAACCCGAAACAGCAGAACCCGAAACAGCAGAACCCGAAACAGCCGTCCCTGATTCCGGGAATTTTGCTGCTGGCACTGGCCGCGGTACTGATTGTGGTGGTGTTGATCAATCCGAATATGTCCGGCGGCCTCCGGACCACCATCGCCATCCTGGCTGTGGTGGTGGTGATTGCACTGCTGATCTACTCAATGAAGATGTGGCTGGTCGCGAGTGGACGGGACAAGAAGTGATTCGGGTAGGACTGCTGGGCTGCGGAGTCGTCGGTTCCCAGGTGCTTCGCCTGCTGTCGGAACAGGCCACGGAAATTACCGCCAGAGTGGGAGCCCAGGTCCAGGTGACCAGGGTGGCCGTACGAAACCTGAGTAAATACCCCGATGTCGACCAGGCTCTCCTCACCACCGATCCGGCATCGGTGGCCGCCGATCCGGAGATCGACGTCATCGTGGAGGTAATGGGCGGTTTGGAGCCGACTCGCGAATTGCTGCTCACCGCTCTGCGGCACGGCGCGGGTGTGGTGACCGCCAATAAGGCTCTGCTTGCCGCGCATGGCCCTGAGTTGTATGAGGCGGCTGACCAAACTGGCGCCAACTTGTATTTCGAAGCCGCTGTGGCCGGCGCCATTCCGTTGATCAGACCGATCCGGGAATCCCTTGCCGGCGACCAGATCTCGCGGATCATGGGTATCGTCAACGGAACGACAAATTTCATTCTCTCGGCGATGGATTCCAAAGGTCAGAGCTACGAGATGGCGCTCAAGGAGGCCACCCGCCTGGGTTACGCCGAGGCTGACCCCACCGCGGATGTCGAGGGTTATGACGCGGCGGCCAAGGCAGCCATCCTGGCCTCGCTCGCCTTTCATACCCGGGTATCGGCCGATGATGTGCACCGCGAGGGTATCTCCTCGATCTCTGCTGCCGAGATTGCCGCAGCGGATCAAATTGGTTGCACCGTCAAGCTTTTGGCAATTTGTGAGCGAGTGCAAAGCCCGTCGGGGGAGAGTATCTCGGCGCGGGTCCACCCCGTGATGTTGCCGCGTACCCACCCGTTGGCCAGTGTCAACGGCGCCTACAACGCGGTGTACGTCGAGGCCGAAGCGGCCGGCAAGCTGATGTTCTACGGCCCGGGTGCCGGCGGCGCGCCGACCGCCTCGGCGGTCATGGGTGATTTGGTGACGGTGGCCCGGCACAAATTGGTCGGCGGGCAGGGTCCCCGTGAGTCTGCGTACGCAGATCTACCGCTGAAGGCGATCGGTTCGGTGCCGACCAGGTATCACATCTCGATGGATGTCGAGGACCGCGCCGGCGTCCTGGCACAAGTGGCGACATGCTTTGCCGAGCAGGGAATCTCGATATCGACCGTGCGGCAGGAAGGCAGTGGGGACGATGCCACTCTGGTCATCGTCACGCACACCGGAGCCGATGCCGCGCTCGCGGACACCGTGGAAAAGCTCAGCGCCATGGCCGCGGTTCGTAAGGTGAACTCGGTGATGCGGGTCGCCAACCCCGAATAGCAGTAGCTTCAGCAGTTGTTGTGTATCCGAAACCAGTGGAACCGGAAGTTGTGAAATTCATGACCGAGATTGTCGAACGCCCCCTGCCAGGAGCCGGCCATACCCGCTGGCCCGGCCTGATCAACGCCTACGCCGATCGGGTGGCAATTCCGCAGGGCGCCAGGGTCATCACGTTGTTCGAAGGCGGCACACCGCTGTTACCGGCGCCGGGTCTGAGTGAGCGCACCGGAATGCAGGTGTACC
>JBBSRY010000476.1:0-3040 GCA_038242595.1 Mycobacteriales bacterium | reverse complement strand
GGCTCCCAGTTTGGTGGCGCTTTGATGACCACCACCGAGGTGGAGAACTTTCCCGGTTTCCCGGAAGGTATCCAAGGTCCGGATCTGATGGCCAAGATGCGCGAGCAGGCAGCACGCTTCGGTGCTGATCTGCGCGCCCAGGATGTCGAGACAGTGGATCTGACCGGCCCGATCAAAACCATCTCGGTCGACGGCACCCTCTACCGGGCCAAGGCCGTGGTCCTGGCCACCGGCAGCGCTGCTCGGTACCTGAATCTTCCAGACGAGCAGCGATTGATCGGCCGCGGCGTCTCCGCCTGCGCGACCTGTGACGGATTTTTCTTCCGTGATCAGGACATCGCAGTGGTCGGCGGCGGAGATTCGGCCATGGAGGAAGCAACCTTCCTGGCTCGCTTCGCCCGCAGCGTGACGATCGTGCACCGTCGTGAGGAATTTCGTGCGAGTGCGATCATGTACGACCGCGCCAAGGCGCACGAAAAGATTCGCTGGGCCACGAACAAGGCCGTTACCGGCGTCAATGGCGCTGAAACTGTCGAGTCGCTGACTCTCACCGACACCATCACCGGCGAGGTAAGCACGTTGCTGGCCACCGGATTGTTCCTGGCCATCGGCCATGATCCGCGGTCGTCAATCTTCGTCGGCCAGCTCGACCTGGACGATGAGGGGTATGTGCTGGTGACAGGCCGGACCACCGCCACCAATCTGCCCGGCGTTTTCGCCTCCGGCGATCTGGTGGACCACACCTATCGGCAGGCCATCACCGCGGCCGGATCCGGTTGTGCTGCCGCGCTGGATGCCCAGCACTACCTGGCCCAACACGGGGCAGACGTCTCCGACCCCGAGCCGGAGATCCTCGAACCAGTGCTGTAAACCGCTTTCCATCACCCGGAATTACTATTGAGATGAGGAGCCATCGTGGCTACCAAAGATGTAACCGATGCCAGTTTCGCTGACGACGTCCTGATGTCCGACAAGCCGGTCATCGTAGATTTCTGGGCAACCTGGTGTGGCCCGTGCCGCATGGTCTCGCCGATCCTGGAAGAGATCTCCGAGGCTCATGGCGAAAAAATCACCGTGGCCAAGGTCGATGTTGATGCCAACCCGCAGATCGCCCAGGACTACAAGATCCTGTCCCTGCCCACGATGATGGTTTTCCAAAAGGGCAAACCGGTCAAGTCAGTCATCGGGGCCAAGCCGAAGGCGGCCCTGTTGGCCGAATTCGCCGAATTCCTGTAACCAAGATCTGACAAACCCCCAGTTCAGCAGCCTCATTGGCGGCCGGACCGGGGGTTTTCGGTTACCGCCGTGCTGAAATGGTCTTCATTACTGCGTTCGGCGTTGCACAATGGGTTGGGTCCAGTCGCCGGGCCCGGTCAAGCCGCTGCTGGGCCGGCCGTCCGACAGTGTTGAGCTCAAGCCTGCTCGTCCAAGGCGACGGTGTGTCTATTGGTTGATGAGGAGTTGCGATGTTGCTCAAGCGGGGAGACAGAGGTCCATCCGTCGCCACCGTTCGTGCCACGCTCGCTTCACTCGGACATATTGCTCCCGATTTGGTCACTGAAGACGTCGATGCCATTTACGGCGACGACCTGTACGACGCGGTGCGGAGCTTTCAGCAGACCCGCGGTTTGATCGTCGACGGCATCGTCGGACCGATGACGTTGCGATCGCTGACCGACGCCCGCTGGAAACTCGGTGACCGCACCCTGGCCTACGCGCTGTCCGCGCCGATGACGGGTGATGACGTGCTCGCCCTGCAGGAGCGGCTGGCCGAACTCGGCTACAACACCGGTCAGACCGATGCAGTTTTCGGGTCACGCACGGATGAGTCGGTGCGGGAATTCCAACGCCATCGCGGGCTGCCGGATGACGGCGTCTTCGGACAGGACACCTTTCGAGAGCTCAGGCGGATGGGCCGGATGGTGACCGGTGGTCGCCCCCACTTTCTCCGAGAGCAGGAAAAGGCCAGGCAGCGTGGACCGGGGCTGCGCGGAAAGCGCATCGTCATCGACCCCAGTCTCGGCGGCGCCGATGCCGGCTGGGTGGTCGGCGGTATCCGCGCCTGCGATCTGGTCTTCGATATTGCTAGGCGCCTGGAGGGCAGGATGGCTGCCACCGGGATGGAAACCTTCTTGACCCGGGGGGTCCACGAGAATCCCACCCAGGCCGAACGTGCCGATGTGGCCAATCAGCTCGACGCAGATCTCATGCTGAGCCTGCACATCGATGGATCGAATTCCCCCCTCGGCGAAGGGCTGGCCACCTTCCATTTCGGCACCGATTCAGGCGGTAGCTCCACACTCGGGGAAACGCTTGCGCAACTGGTGCAGCGTGAACTCCTGGCTCGCACGCATATGGTCGACTGCCGGGTTCACCACCGCCCGTGGGACATCCTGCGATTGACCACGATGCCGGCTGTGCGGATCGAGATGGGCTATCTCACCAATCCGGTCAACCGGGCCAAGCTGATGCAGGAAGATTTCCGGGATACCCTGGCCGACGGGATCCTGGTGGCCGTCAAACGGCTTTACCTGGACGGTCGCGACGATCCACACACCGGCACTTTCACCTTCAAAGACCTGCTGGCCCACGAACAGACCCGCCTGGCGCTGTAGTTCGCCAGAGCGCGGTGGATCCCGCCAGCGCCTGACCCGCTATTGACCGGCCATTGCTGGGGCAGGCATCGGCGCCATCGGGATGGTGATGACCGAGAACAGCTGCTCCAGTGCTGATTCCACATCTGCCTTCCACCCGAGGGCAGAATCCAATTCCATTCGCAGCCGCGGGTAGCGGTGATGCGGCCGCACTTCGGTAAATCCGAGGCGCAGCGCAAACTCGGCGGGTACCAGGCAGGGTGGAATATTCTCATCCTCGGAGCCACCGGCCACTTCGCCCGGATTGCCTCGAAATCCGAAGAGTTCGATAGCGCGAACACCGCGCCTGGTCAAATGTTTTGCCACTCCCTGGATCAAATAGCGGGCATGGCCTTGGCCGGCGTATTGCGGCAGCACTTTGGCCGTCATCAGCAAGACTGCATCAG
>JBBSRY010000475.1:0-3044 GCA_038242595.1 Mycobacteriales bacterium | reverse complement strand
TTCGGCCTACCGAGGATTTCGGTCAGCCGGTGGAGGATCTGGGCGTCGACGCTGTGTGGGGTCGGCTGTGCCTCTTGGGGAGTGATCATGGATCGAATCTTGGCTCAAACGGCCGGGTGGTCAGTGGAGTTGTCCACATTTGTTGAGGCTGGATCTATTGATCCACAGGTGAGACACCTGGCGCTGGTATTCAGATTGATCTGAGCGAGCCTGGTGAAGACACTCATTGTGTGGATGAACGCTGCAAAAGTTGGTTCTCACTGGATCTTTGGCCGTTTGCGAGATTGTTGCACTGGAGCTGCTGTATTCGGCGCGCAATCCGTCTGACTATGAGGAGCGTTGGGCCGGACTTCAGAGCATGCCGTGGCTTACGGTTGCCCGGGCTGTGACACAGCGTGAAAGCTCAATAACAGCAATAGATTGGACAGCGGGGTGTCGCGGATTTCTCCGCTGACACCCCGCCGGCCCCCTACTTACCTTCTGCGTTGGCGAAAATCGAATCCCGCAACCACTGGGTCAGGCCGACGGCCAGGTCCTCGTAGGTTTTGGTGAAACGCTCGTCGACCAAATACATCTCGGCCAGATTCTTCTGCAAGCCGTAGCCACAGTCGTAGAAGACTTCGATGCTCGCCCGGTGTGCCTCGGCAATATCGTTGGCTTGCGGACTGCCTGGCTTCGCGCCGGACTTGAACACTCGAACCATTTCGGCGTTCGCCACGTCGGTCTCGTCCTTGACCCGTTGCCAATCGGCCTTGGAGAAGTTCTTGGTTCGGGCCTGCGACTGCGCCCACTCCTGGGTGTCTCCCCAACGCTCCTTCGCCTCCCGTTCGTAGTCCGGATTGTAGGACTCGCCAAAGATCTCGAGTTTCTCTGCTCCACTGAGTTCTGTTCCTGACATGTGTGCCTCCATCTCCTTTTCCACCGCCGCGACCATCTTCGACACCCGCTGCAACCGCGTCGTCAGCAGTTCATGCTGACGATGCAGATGAGCCAGCGAGTCAACCGATCGGTCATCGAGCAATGTGCCTATCTCGTCGAGGGGAAAGCCGAGCTCTCGGTAATAAAGAACTTGGGTGAGCCGATCCAGATCCGCCGGGTTGTACTGGCGATATCCGGCGCGGCTTCGTTCGGTCGGTACCAGCAGACCGATTTCCTCGTAGTGATGCAGGGTCCTGACCGTCACGCCGGCGAGCTGCGCAACTGCGCCGACAGACAACCATTCCTTGGTCATGCATGGGTCAGTGGCCGCGCTACCGTTGCGGCTGCTGTTCATCACATGACCTCCTGATCAGTACTTATCCTCGAATCCGGCCCATCCTGTCGGGCCGGACAAGAACCACTGTGCAGCCTGACGTTGCGTGAGGGTCAAGTCTATTCCGGTTTTTTTTCTGCTGGGAGGGGCGAGTTCAGTCGTCGACGCCGCGGGCGGTGAGCGCCTCGCCCATTGCGTCGGCCGAGCGCAGCGCGCGCACCACAGCTGGTGCGGCCAACGCCATCATCGAACCGCGAATGCCGGTAATTCCGCGTGCCTTTCGGGCTTCCGATACCTCCCGAACGATGCCGGCCACCATCGGAATGCACCGGATGGTCAAGGCCAACATCAGTCCGACCCGATCCGGGTCCACGCCGAACCGGCGCAGTGGCCGCAGAAGTCGCTGCGCCACATCAAGTATCGCGGTCACCTTGGTGGTCAGGGTGATGAGTGCGGCTAACGCCACGTTGATCACCAGCGAACCGGTAGTCATCAGGGCGTGCTGCCAATTGCTCAAAATTATCTGAAAGACCAATAACAGCGGGATGATCCAACGCAGCGGTGCCAACTGCGAAAGCGCTGCGCGCCGGCCGATCCCGGCCACGGCATAAAGACCGGCCGTCACCACCAGTGCGATCCCGATTTGCCACGGCTGCTTCAGCCACACCACCACGAACACACCGACGGCCAACAGCAGCAGTTTCAGACCCGCCGGCGTGCGATGCAGTATCGAATTGCCGGGAAGATAAAGCCCGATCATCGGGGAAGTTCCAAAAGATCCAGATATCGGGAGATGGCCACCGCCGGAATATCATCGGCGGCCACACGGCCATCCTCGATCACCACCACCCGGTCGAAATCGGTGAGCACATCGAGTTGATGGGTAACGACCACCACCTGTTGTTCCAACGAGGTGAGGACCTGGGTGATCATCCGGGCATTGCGCGCATCCAGCAGGGTCGTCGGCTCATCGGCCACCAACATCGACGGCCGGCCCACCATCACCGACGCCAGCGCCAGCAACTGCTTCTGACCGCCGGATAGCAGATGGGCGGGGTGCTCGCGATGTCCCGCCAAACCGAATCGGTCCAGCATTTCAGTTACCCGATCGGCGATCTCACTCTTGGAAAGCCCGGTGCGGCGAAGCGTGAACGCAATATCCTCGCCCACGGTTGGCATCACAATTTGGTTGTCCGGATCGGTGAAGATAAATCCGACCTGCCGACGGACCTGTTTACCGTGCTTGGCCACATCCAGCCCGTCGAAGGTGACTGATCCCGACGTAGGCTGCACCAACCCGTTGATCATTCGTGCCAGGGTGGATTTCCCGGATCCATTTGCACCGATGATGCCGATCCGATTTTCGGTCAGGGTCAGGTTGACTCCATCGAGCACCACTCGCTCACCAAAAGCGTGATGGACGTCGGTGAAACGGATCTCACTCATCGGGCGGCCCGCCGCAGGAGGACGGCGATGCCTTGGCCGCCGCCGATGGCGCAGGCGGCCACACCATATTCCGGTCCTTCCGGTTGTAGCATCCGATGGAATAGCCGAACCACCAGAATCGCGCCGGACGCCCCCCACGGGTGACCCATCGCAATGGCGCCACCGTCGGAACACACCACGTTCTCATCAATTTCCAGCAGGTCCGAAGCGGCAATGATTTGTGCGGCAAAGGCTTCGGTGATCTCCACAGCGCCGATGTCATTAATGTGTAACCCTTGACGCCGCAACAGCTTTCGAACGGCCGGGACGGGCCCGAGACCCGGCAGTGCTGGATCACAGCCGACGA
>JBBSRY010000474.1:0-3051 GCA_038242595.1 Mycobacteriales bacterium | reverse complement strand
CCTGATGGCAGGACTGATCTCGAAGATCGCATCAAGACATCGGCGCGCCGGGAGATGCGCTTGATCGTGATCGGCTTCCGTGATTGGCGCTCCAACGGCAGTTGATCTTTCGCCGAGGCAAGAAACCGGCCATCAGGCTTGGATCTTCAAGATGTCCAACCCCGGACCGGACAGATTCTCGTAAAACGCGGTCCGACCGGTCATCGCCATGATCAGCGCCAGCGTGCTGCCGGTCACCAACGCACCGGTACCAACAGCGAATTCGCTGTCCACTGCGACCACCCGCCACCCCCGAATACGCTTCTTCGCCGGCAACATCTGATTCGACCCGGCGACGTACCGAGCGACTTGCGCCAGCGCTAATGTTCACCAGAATCTACTTCGTAGCGGGATCGGTCGAAGGTAGGACGCAGGCCCGGTGGGTAATAGTGTGCCCAACACTGTGACACCTCGTAGTCTTATCGCACCCGAAGGGCATTCCTATGGATGAACGACCGAAGTTGCCGCCCGGCATGCAGGCCCAGCTTGATGCCCAGTCGTACATGGGAGTGCCGACCTTCGGTCAACGCCCACCCTTGACCGAACCTGAACAACTCGATCAATGGCGCCCCGATGTGGCTATCATCGGCGCGCCCTGGGATGACAACACCACAAACCGTCCGGGTGCCCGATTCGGACCGCGAGCGCTTCGCGCCCAGGCCTACGACCCCGGCTCCTACCATCTGGACCTGGGGATCGAAATTTTCGACTATCTCAATGTGGTTGATTACGGCGACGCCATTGTGTCCCATGGGATGTGGGAGTTGTCTCGGCAGGCCATCCACCAGCGGATCACCGAAGTGGTCAGCCGCGGCATTGTTCCCATCGTCGTCGGCGGCGACCACTCGATCACCTGGCCGAGTGGGGTGGCCGTCGGCGAGCACTACGGTTTCGGCAAGATCGGCATGATCCACTTCGACGCCCATGCCGATACCGCCAACATCCTGCACGGGAATCTGGCCAGCCACGGCACTCCGATGCGGCGCCTGATCGAATCCGGAGCCATCGCCGGTAAGAACTTCATCCAAGTGGGTCTGCGAGGGTACTGGCCGCCCAAGGATGTCCAGGATTGGATGCGCGAGCAGGGCATGCGGCATCACACGATGCAGGAGATCTGGGAACGTGGTGTCAAGGCGGTGATGCAGGATGTTGTCGACGAGGCTCTGGACGGTACCGACGGTATTTATCTCTCCATCGACATTGACGTCCTCGACCCCGGTTTCGCGCCGGGCACCGGTACCCCGGAACCGGGCGGCTTTGCACCGATCGACCTACTGCGGGTAATCCGCAAGATCGTCCTGGAAACCAACGTCGTAGCAATGGATGTCACCGAAGTGTGCCCGCCCTATGACGTTTCGGATCTGACCGTCAATGTGGCACACCGACTGATCTGGGAGACGCTGGCCGCGCTGGCGTACAAAAAGCGGGCGTCGGATCACGAACAATCGGGTCCGATCACCACATTATGAGAGATGGTGAGGTTGTGGATTGGCCTTGTCATGGTCATTCGGTCCCATCGGAGCATCGGCCGGTCCCGCTGCGGATTGCGAAGGGCTGGGGTGCTTCACCAATCGGACGATGATCGACTTCGAGGTGGGGCAGTTACTACTCAAGGCGGTGGAATCCAGCGGCACCAGTGGATTCGTCTCCGGGTAGTAGGCCGCTGCGCACCCGCGGGGGGTGTCGTATTGCACGACCCGGAAAGGACCGGCCGAGCGTTCTGCGTCATCGCTGAAAAATGTCTTGATGTCGACGGGATCTCCATCTTGCAGACCCAGAGCGGCGATATCGTCACGATGCACGAACACGACCATCCGGCCCCCCTCGATGCCGCGGTACCGATCGCTGAGACCATAGATTGTGGTGTTGAACTGATCGTGACTGCGCAGGGTCTGCAGAATGAGGTGACCCGCCGGGACGTGCAGGGCCTCGATCGGCGAACACGCAAATTCGGCCTTACCCGATGCGGTCTCGAAGGTTCTGGAGTCGCGGGGAGGGTGCGGCAGGATAAACCCGCCCGGGCGTCGAACATTGACCTCGTAACTTTCGCAGCCGGGAACGACACGGGAGATGTGTAAACGGATCTCACGGTAATCGTCGCGCATCTGTTTCCAGTTGATCTGGTGTCGGTCGCCAATGGTGGCCTCGGCGATCCGGGTGATGATCTCGACCTCCGACTTGAGATCAGGATGCGCCGGCTCCAGCGGGCCCTTGGAGGAGTGCACCGCGCACGTTGAATCCTCGACCGAGATCCATTGCGGCCCGGACAGTTGAATGTCTTTCTCGGTGCGCCCCTTGGTGGGCAGAATCAGTGCGGTTTCACCGCAGACCAGATGTGATCGGTTCAGCTTCGTGGAGATCTGGACGGTGAGCCTGGCGTTTCGCATGGCCGCCATCACCACTTCGGTGTCAGGTGCGGCTTGGACGAAGTTCCCGCCGAGAGCAACAAAAACATGAGCTTTGCCATCTCGCAGTGCTTTTACCGCACCGACCGTGTCGA
The DNA here is from genome assembly GCA_038242595.1 of Mycobacteriales bacterium. Taxonomy (GTDB): domain Bacteria; phylum Actinomycetota; class Actinomycetes; order Mycobacteriales; family Nakamurellaceae; genus Nakamurella. The sequence continues at coordinate 512 of JBBSRY010000474.1, read as the reverse complement.
AGCCGTTCACCCGCGGCGGATCGAAGCCGAACTCGGCCTGCAGGGCATCCAGAAAATGCTGGGGAGCTCTCTCCCAGATTCCCATGGTGCGGTCGCCCTGCACATTGGAGTGCCCACGCACCGGTAGTAGACCGGCCCCGGGTTTGCCAATATTGCCCTGCGCCAGCGCCAGGTTGGTGATCTCTTTGATGGTCGCTACCGCATTGCGATGTTGGGTCAGGCCCATCGCCCAGCAGAAGACGGTGGCCTCGGAGTCCCGCAGCATCGCAGCGGCCTCGGTGATCAACTCGCGGGACAATCCGGTGATCTGGGTGACGATGTCCCAGTCCACCGCGGCGACATGCTCCTGCCAGGCGTCGAAGCCAGTGGTGTGGTTCTGGATGAATTCTTCGTCCAGGCAGTTCCACTGCGTGAGCAGGGCGCCAATTGCCTGGAACAGGGCCAGATCCCCATTGAGCTTAATCGGCAGGTGCAGGTCGGACAGCACCGTGCCGCGGCCGATAAGTCCACTT
>JBBSRY010000473.1:0-3056 GCA_038242595.1 Mycobacteriales bacterium | reverse complement strand
TATTTCTTTTCGGCCACCGGCCTCCATCAATTGCCGTTTGCTCATCGCCCGAACATCCGCCGCTTGCGCCCGCAATACATCGGCCAACGGCGTTCCCCGTTCAATGGCAACCGCCATCCCGTCCAGGAACCGCGCCAACGGCTCCAACCTGGTCCGATCCCGCACGGCCGTTATGGCCTCCAACATCGGCGTCCCCGACCTGGTATCAGCAAGGATCGCCGACAATTGATCGATCAACGGGCCCCGGGCGAGTTTGGAAATCCGCTCGATCGCGCCGGCCGGTCCCTCCCCCGCCGTCACCGCCAACGCCAACATCTCTGCCACCACAGGGAACTCGGCCAACAGATCCGCATCAAGCTTCGTCACCTCGCGGGTCAACCAATAATCCCGAGCAAACACCCCCGTAACCGCGCCGCCGACCACTATCAGCGCCACCCCCAGCGGATTGGCGTTACCCGACAGGATCGACAGCGCGCCCAGCCCGGCTCCGGCTAGCAACCCCATCGCCCCCCACAAGATCTGCTCGGACCGGAAGCCCTCAACAGTGAGCGGAGAATTCATCGCCGCCAACCGTTTTCGCACCGAACCCTGACCACCCACCAGTCGGTCGAGCCAACCAATGAGATCCTTCATCAACGGCGCAGTGATCCGCCAGAGCGCGGAATCCTTCGGACGACCCGAGTTTGTGCCCGCCAACAACTGCGAAGGCTTGGGGGTATCGGCCAAATACGGCGCAATCCGATCAGTCAAACTCATCCGGTGCAAAGGCGGCGACGACAACACCGCCAGCAGAACGCCTGCCGCAGCCAGCAAACCCAGCAACCCACCGATCAAAGCCAGACTCATCGCAGCACCCGCCGCTCCTGCGGCAATCGACCGATCCGCACCATCAACCGATACGCTCCCACGGTCACCACCGCCCCAATTGCCAGAATGATCGTCCCCGTCGGAGTGTCATACGCAGCCAATGTCGAACGCTGAGTCGAGAGCAAAACCAGGACGAACCACGGCGCAGCCACCGCCATCCGGGCAGCATTCACCGACCACGACTGTCTGGCGATCAATTCACTGCGAGTCCGCGCGTCATCCCGAAGGAATCCGGACAGGGTGCCCAGCAGACGCCCAAGATCAGTCCCACCCACCTCACGGGCAACCCGCAGAGATTCACACACCCGGTCGCCGATCGGATCTGCCAAGGCCGCCTTCAACCGGTCCAGGCTTTCGTTGAACCGTCCGGTAGCCCGATAGTCGGCCCCGAAATGATGGAAGGGCTCACGAATCGCTTCCGGACCCCGAACACCAATCGCGGAAAGCGCCTCCGGCAGCGATAGGCCGGCGCGGACACCGGACGTCAGGTTGTCAACCACCTCCGGCCAGACTTCCCGCAAATCTGCCTGTCTCCGTAGCCGCAGCCGGTTGACCATCACTCTGGGCAGACCGAGAGCGAATACGCCGATGACGCCGGCCACCGAAAGTGACGCCGTCGCAATCGCCACCACGACGAACGCCAGGAGTCCGCAGCCGAACTGCACGAAGACAAGCTGAGTTGGGGAAATGTTCGAAAGCCCAGCCTGGGCAAGACTCTCCCGCGCCCTATCGGCTCGTTTGTGGCTTCGCGGGCGTCTCGGGCGAGCACTGAGACCGTGCCAGATCAGCAGAAGGCCGATGCCGGCCAACAACCCGATGAAAGCTCCCACCAGCCACCGCCCTCGACCCGCCCCGGCACAGCCAGCCAGCCGGCTGATAGGGGTGATCTTGCCTCAGCAGAAGGTGTAAGGAAAGTCACGATTGAGGAAATGGGGACAACGTCCACCGCAGATGTCACGTTCAGTCACGCACGATCACTCTGGCCACACGGGCGAGGCCCCGGGTGGGTTACAGATCCTGCTCCTGGGGCAGCATCACCAGATCCCGGATAGCGACATGTCGCGGCCGCGTCAGCATGAAGAGCAGTGCTTCGGCGACGTCCTCCGAGCGCAGCCCAGTACCGGCATCAGCCTTTGCCGCGATCTGAGCCGGGTCGGTGATCCCCCAGAGCTCGTTGAGCACCATGCCCGGTGCCAGCGATCCCACTCTGACACCGGACCCCAGCAATTGCCGGCGTACGCCGTGCACCAGCGACTGCACCGCATGTTTGGACGCCGAATACACCGGCTCCCACGCGATGGCCTGATGTCCGGAAATGGAGCTTGTGACGACGATGTCGCCTGCCCCTACCGCTCGCAGATGCTTGGCGGCAGCGGCCACCGTGTTGACCACTCCGCTGACATTGGTGGCGATAAGCTCCTGGGCAGCCACCAGATCGGTTTCCCAGATATTTCCGGATAAATACAGGCCGGCATTGGCAACCACGATGTCCAGTCGCCCGAAAGCCTGGAGAGCTGCATCGACCATGGTCTGGCCAGTCGCCGGATCCTGCACATCCGCGACCAAGAACCCGACAGTGCCCGGCGTTGCATCAGCGACGGCTGCCAACCTGGCCGCCGATCTACCTACCGCCACCACGGACGCGCCGGCACCGGTCAATGCCGCGGTCATCGCCCGTCCAATGCCGGAACTCGCGCCGGTCACCACAGCAACCTTGCCGGCCAGCGGCGGCATACCCTGTTCAATCATCACTTTCTCCCTCGCTGATAGTTCTGCTCAGTTCTTCGATACCCGAATTTGGTTTCCAACAGTTGGGCACTCGCCTGCGCCTTCTCTACATCGAATCGATCCGCGGGTTCTGTTGGGTGATGAAGATGGGCAGGCCATTGTCGTAGAGGTCAGTGAGAGTTGTTGCCAACTGACCGATCCCGTCCCATCGAGTCAAATCCGAACCGATACTTCACGGCGCCACCAGCAAGATGGTGAGCGCCACGGTCACCACCGGAAGTGCCTGTCTACGCATCCGGTCATTGTTACCCGGAAAAGTAACCGCACCATGACCGGCAACTATCTGATCAGGTTCAACCCTGGGCTGGGGCTGGTTCCAGCGCTGCCCCGGCGGTCTTCTCATCGCGGAATCCATCCTCGGTCTTGCCTACCCGCCAGTAACCGGAGATCGACAGGTCGGC
>JBBSRY010000472.1:0-3058 GCA_038242595.1 Mycobacteriales bacterium | reverse complement strand
TGGCCGGCAGATGCTGAGGCCGCGAAGACCAGGGCGGTGAAGGCCGAGGCGGCGAAGACCGACGCGGTGAAGGCCAGGGCGGCGAACGCCAGGGCGGCGAACGCCAGGGCGGCGAACGCCAGGGCCGGGAATGCCGGATAGGGCAATGCCAAGGACCAGAACACCAAGTCCACCAACAAGTCCGCCCGAAGGTGCGAGTGACATCATCATTAGGACCGCTTGGTTTCCGATATTCACAAATTTGTGAATCGGGTGTAGTTTCACTCACATGACCACCGTGATCGAGGCCAAGAGCTTGCGAAAAAGCTTCGGCTCCTTGAATGCTCTGGATGGACTGGACCTTTCTGTGGAGCAGGGTGAGGTCCATGGTTTCCTGGGCCCCAACGGCGCCGGTAAGTCCACCACCATTCGCCTCCTACTCGGCCTGATGAGGTCTAGCGGCGGTGACGTCACCGTGTTCGGCCAGGATCCTTGGCGAGAGGCAGTTGCGCTTCATCGTCGGATTGCCTATGTCCCGGGTGATATCAGCCTCTGGCCCAATCTCAGTGGCGGCGAGGTCATCGACCTGCTCACCAGACTACGAGGTGGGATTCGGCCAGAGCGCCGCGCCGAACTGATCGAAGTGTTCCAGTTTGACCCGAGCAAGAGGTCGCGTTCCTACTCCAAAGGCAATAGACAGAAGGTGGCACTGATCGCGGCTCTGGCGGCGCCGGCCGATCTCTATATCTTGGACGAACCGACTTCCGGGTTGGACCCGTTGATGGAATCGGTCTTCCGGCAGCAGATTCAGGCGGCGGCAGAGCAGGGAGCGACGGTGCTGCTGAGCAGCCACATTCTCTCCGAAGTGGAGCATCTGTGCCATCGGGTCAGCATCATTCGGGCCGGTCGTAATGTCGAGTCCGGCACGCTGGCCAATCTGCGGCACCTGACGCGCACAGAATTCTCCTTCTCCACCGACCAGTCGATAGCGCGGTTGCTCAGCAGCGGCCTCGTTCACGATGCGGTCCAGGACGGCAACCGCGTCACCCTCACAGCCGACAGTGACGCTATCCCAACTATTCTCGAGCAACTTGCTGCGCTGAAGGTTCAGTCGTTGACGGTCGCGCCGCCGTCCCTGGAGGAATTGTTCATGCGCCACTACGGCGACAACGACGATGAGACCCCGGAACAACCAGCGGACAGCCAGTGATGATGACTGCCACCCACATCCAGAAGCCGATCAAGAGTGAACCCGCGACACTGCCGCTACTGCTGAAGTTCCGGCTCCGACTGGATCGCATTCAGATTCCGATCTGGCTGCTGGCGACAGCTCTGTTGGTGTACGTCAGCGGATCCGCCGTCGTCAGCAACTTCGGTGGTGAAGCGGAACGAACCTCACTGGTCCAATTAGTGGCCGCCAACCCGGCACTGCTGATGTTGCGCGGTATGCCCCAAGGAACCGGCATCGGGTCCCTGGTGTTCTTCCAGGTCTTCACCTATCTAGGGCTACTAGCAGCCCTGACGAACACCTTTCTGGCTGTCCGCCATACCAGAGCAGATGAGGAATCCGGGCGGGCTGAGCTCATCGGCTCGACCAGAGCCGGGCGCACCACACCGAGTGCGGCCACCGTCATCGAGGCGTTGCTGGCCAACCTGGTGCTGGTGGTCCTGGTGACGCTGGCCGGCCTCGGAAGCAAACTTGATTTCGACGGCTCGATCACCATGGGACTGGCGACCGGCGCGGTGGGGGTCACTTTTCTAGGAGTGGGCTTGCTGGCTGCCCAATTAATGCATACCTCCCGCGGCGCCAACGGTGTGGCTTCGGCGGCGGTCGGCGTTGCCTACCTACTTCGAGCGCTTGGGGATGCAAGTGGCACCGCATCGGCCGACGGTCTGTACGTCACCAGTTCCTGGGCCAGTTGGCTCTCGCCGATCGGTTGGGGTCAACAAACTCATGCTTATACGGCGAACAATCTGCTGCCGTTACTGCTCAACCTCGGGCTGGGCGGATTGCTGATAGCGGTAGCGTTCTGGATTCGGACCAATCGCGACCTTGGGGGCAGCCTGCTCGGTGAACGAGCAGGCAAATCGGCTGCGGCCAAATCGTTGTCGTCGGTGCTGGGTCTGTGTTTCCGATTGCTCCGAGGGTCGATCCTCGGTTGGGCCATCGGCGGCGCCGCCATGGGGGTATTCGCTGGTTCGTTGGGAAACCTGATAGCTCAGGCGATCTCGGGTAATCCGTCCCTGCAATCGACCATGACCAAGTTCATTCCGGGTGGAACCGGCTCCATCATCGATCTCTTCGTTGCTGCGATGTTCGGATTGGTAGGTATTCTGGCAGCGGCCTGTGCGACTCAGGTGATGATGCGAATGCGCCAAGATGAGGTGAGCGGCACCGCAGAGTTGTTGCTCGCGTCGCCGGTGAGCAGGCGCACCTGGTTGCTCGGTTATGCGCAGATGGGGATGGCCGGGATCCTTGCGGTGGTGTTGGCTGCTGCGGCGGCGGCCGGCATCGGATTTATGGTTACCGATGGAAACGGTGACCGGATTGGCAAGGCGTTCAGCGGGTCAGCAGCCCAGATACCGGCTGCCGCAGTGTATCTGGGACTGATGATGGTGATCGTGGTGCTGCTGCCAAAAATTGTGGTGCCGATCGGCTGGACGTTGCTGGCGCTTGGCCTCCTCGTCGGACAGCTGGGCGCGTTGATTGGATTGCCGGGTTGGGCACGCGACCTCTCACCATTCACCCACAGTCCGACCGAGCCGTCAGCAACTGCGGATTGGGGAGGGGCTTGGTGGATGATCCTGCTATCGGCATTACTCGGCGTGATCGCCATTGCCCTGGTAAACCGGAGAGAACTAACCGCATGACATCGCCAGAGGCTCGACATTTCACCGACTCTTTCGCCAGCTATTTCGCGTCAGTGGGATTCCCGAAAATGCCGGCGCGGGTGCTGATGTCGCTGATGATCTCCGAGTCCGGAATGACAGCAGCAGAAATAGCCGATGATCTGCACATCAGCGCCGCAGCGGTATCCGGTGCCACTCGACAGTTGTTGCTGTGGAACCTGATAAAACG
>JBBSRY010000471.1:0-3059 GCA_038242595.1 Mycobacteriales bacterium | reverse complement strand
GGGATGGACGCGACATCGGCGACGCTGAGTTTGGCGCTGTCGTACACCAGGGCAGAGTCGGCCTGCTGCCACACTGCCTCGCAGCCGTTGACGGCGACTCCGAAGTCGTTGGCGACGGCGGGGTCGGAGAAATCGACGAATTGGGAGTTCGGCAGCGTCTTGTCCCACCCACAGGACCACAGGTTGGCCTGCACACCGGTGGCAAAATTCTCGCCGTTGACCCAGATCGCATCCACCGACCCGTCCTGGGTCCGGCCGGCCTGCACCTCGCCGAGGACCTTGTTGACTGCATCGACGGTGTCGGTGATCTTTACCTGGTTCAGCGTCACCCCGGCCTTGCCAAGTTGGTCGGCGACGAAACCGTTGACGAAGGCGTTGAGTGTTTCATCGCCGCCGTACATGTACCAGTTCACGGTTTGGCCGTTGGCTTGCGCGAGCACAGCGTCCCAGTCGGAGTCGGCCGATTGGCCCGAGGTCGCCAGTGCTGACGAGGCGGCCACCGAGGGGGCGGCAGGGTCGACAGAGCCGCAGGCTGTTGCGGTCAAGGTAAGCGCGACGGCCAAGACTGTGAGTCTGGCCCGGTGGCCCCGATTTGGACTGAGCGAGCGCATCAGTGATCCTGGCTGGGAATGGGCCGTGGCGCGGTCGGTCGATCGGGGACGGGTCGGCGCAGAATCTGCACGCCCTGGACGATGCGTTGGGCTGCGGTGATCGCCACCGCGGCGGCGAACACCCAGGCGATGAGCGCGGCATGACTGGGGAACAGACAGAACACGACGTAGACGACGACGGTTTCAGTGCCCTCCGCCAGCCCGCCGATAAAACGCAGCGACCGTTCGTCTCCGGTATCGCCGCCGCCCTGCGCACTGCCGCCCTGCTCACTACCACGGCGTTCGATGAGAGAGGACAACGCCAGAAACGCGGTGCCCGACACGTAGTAGGCGGTCAGTAGTGCCAACGCCGCGACCCGGGCATCCGGGACGGCGATCGCGATGGCCAGGACGAACCCGGCATAAACGCTGAAGTCAGCGACGATGTCCAGGAAACCGCCGAGGTCGGTCGCGCCGCGGCGCCGAGCAATCGGGCCGTCCAACCCGTCGAATAACCGATTCACCAGCCACAGCACCAGACCAAGGGTCCAGTGCCCGAATCCGACAGCGACGCAGGCGCCGACACCGGCGACCCACCCGGCGCCGGTCACCGCCAGCGGCCGCACCCCGGCCGCAGCCAATCGACCACCGACCGCATCCAGAGCCGGCGTCAGCAGTCGCCGCAGCTGCCGGTCAAACATCGATCCCCGTCGCGGAGACGCCAGGGCTGCCGGCCGGGTGCCGGATCCGGTTGTTGGTCACCGGAGCAAGCGGGAGGAGTTTACGAAGCGCCACATTCTCCTGCGGATCCAGGACGCCATGTTGTACGCAGGCCGGGACGAGTTCTCCGGTCTCAGGGTGCGCCATTGCGTAGGAGCAGGCCTGCAACCGCTCCTGGGTGGCCCGCAGCCGCGGATCGGCGAGCTCCTCGCCGCGTTGCATGGCTTCCCACGCCGGCGCGACCGCGTCGGCGTCCATGAAGGAGTGCATCACAAAGCTGACCGGCCGGATCCGCTGGGTGATCAAGGTGCGAAGACCAAGGGCCCGGGTGGTGCGCACTATCCAGCCGCCGAATGTCACCGCGACGAAGGGGTGTCGAACGATAACCCTGGCTACTTTGACGATCAGTAGTGGAATCGGTGTTCCGGAAAAACTCACCCCGCCCAGATACCGATAAAACACGTCTCGGACATTCAGGTCTACCGGGTTCTCATCGTCCAGGATCGGATGCCAACGATCTCCCAGATAGAACCCGTAAGCGGTTCGGTTGCACCGTACGTCACCGTTCTGGAACACCCCGAACGGCAACCTCGTACCGACGCCGGCTTCGATCTGCGCCCAGACCGCGTCTGCGCTGATGTCGCGGTATCCGTCGTGCCAGCGTCGGTCGTCACCCACGAACGCGGCCGGCTGGAAGGAAAACATTCCGAAGCCGTAGTCGTGACACTGCCTGACGACGTCGGCGATCTGATCGACGTTGCGGGGCGTCACGGTCATGTTGTGGGCCAAGAAGTACTTGATCCCATGGTCTTTCGCGAGGCGGGCGAACATGTCGGCAAACCGCTTGCGGTACGGATTGAGGGACGCCTCGTCCGGTGGGCGTTCGATCCCGCGGCGCCCGAACATCAACATGTCGAAGTGTCCGGCGAAAGAGAGCCGCTTCAGCCGCGGTGTGCCGTCGGGGCCCAGGGCGAGGGCGCGAAGGTATTCGTCGTCGAAGTCGCCATGGGTCATGCTCATTGGCTCGCGACCGTGCTCGCGCATGATCTGCAGGGTTGCTGCGTGATCCTCCGGCGGTAGCAGGCTCACCTCGCCGCCGATCAGTTGCGCGTGCGCGCGCGGACCACGGATCTGACGCAGAAACGCCATCTGCTCGCTGACTTCCGAACGGGTGTGATCGCCGCTGATGGCAACCCGATTTGCGTCCCGGGAGTGATAGCACGGTGTGCAGGCCAGGTTGCATTTTGGGAATACGCCATGGGTTCCTTCGCAGCCCACCGCATGCTGACCCAAGGTCTGGGCCGGCGTTCTGGCACTGGCGGGGAGTTCGGCCCACCGACGGTCCAACGCGGCTCTGGTGTCCCGGTGAACGGGTCGGGTCAACTCATTGAGGTGGCGCACCCAGGTTAGCGCTCTCATGAAGTTTTCCCCTCGTGCACCACGTCGAACCTGTGGCCGCTGCTCGCCACCACGTGCACATCGAATAACACCTGGATGGCTGATCCTCCCCGTTCCTGCTCCGACCGCCCCCGCTGAACCGGCGCCCTGCTGGGCCCGAGATTCAGTTGGCAGCATGAGGTGATCTGTCGTGCGACGACACTGTAGCGATCGTAGCCTTCAACGCGATAGCGCCGAGCGATGCACGATGCGCGATCGCTGGAGACACAAAAAACCCCCGGCAGTTGCCTGCCGGGGGCTTTCGGTAATGCCATCGTAGCGGGGATAGGATTTGAACCTATGACCTCTGGG
>JBBSRY010000470.1:0-3067 GCA_038242595.1 Mycobacteriales bacterium | reverse complement strand
GTTCGCCTTGACCTTTTTCTCGTACCCGGAGTACGAGTGCACGATGTACCAGTCGCCGGGCGCTCTACTCAAGGCCTGACGCATCTCGGCGTTCGGGTCCTCGGGTGTGGCCTCTGCAACAGACTCGTTGGCCGCCGGGATCAGTGTGATTTCGGCAGCTGCCAAGTCCTCGGCGTCGGGCAACAGCCCGGAAGACTCTTCATAAGCAAGATCGCCGCTCTCAGCCAGGGAACCACCGGCTGCCAAGCTGGCAGCGGCGGCCTCGAGATCCTGGTCGCCGCTTACGGGCTGGTCGGGGTTCGACACGCCTGGCTCACTCTCCTCACACATTGGGTACTGCTCGTTTTGCTTCTCAACCTGTTTGCAATCGAGTTGGATCAGCCGAAGATCTTGCCGACACCGAAGTGGAACAGCACGTCAAAGCCGGCCACCAGCGCGATCATGAAGATCAGGAAGGTGATGACAACGATCGTGTAGGTCACCATCTGCTTCTGGCTCGGCCAGATCACCTTGCGAAGCTCGGCAACTACCTCACGGATGAACCGAGACAAACGGGAGAAGACGCTGTCCTTCGCTCCGGTGTCGTCGCGGGACCGCGTCGGCGTGGCCTTCTTCTCGGTTACTCCGGTACGTGCGCCTGCCTTTCGCAAGGCGGCGCGATTGGAACCGGCGCCTACAGCGGCGACCTCGGCGTCTGCGTCAACATCATCATCCGCGTCTACCGCAACCTTGCCAGGCTCGACGTCGTGCTCGGCTGCCTCGATCGCAGCTTCCACCACAAAGGCGTCCGCGACCTCGGTTTCCGGATCAGTGATGTCTGGATCAACCTCTGCGTCGGCTTTTGCGACATCGGCTTCTACGGCGTCGGCCTTTACGGCATCGGCTTCTGCGGCCGAGAGGCCGGAGTCGGCGCCTTTGTCGAGGTTAATTACCTCGTCGGCACCTGCGGTGGGGTTGAGGTCGTTATCCTCGTGCCCTTCCCGATCCTTGCTCACTCGTTCCTCAGTTTCTGTCCGTACTGCTGGTCACTGCGTACTGCTGGCCATGTGCTGGCAGGGGTGACAGGACTTGAACCTGCAACCTACGGTTTTGGAGACCGTTGCTCTACCAATTGAGCTACACCCCTCTGTACTACAGCTGAATTACTTGCCCGCCCCGCGATCGTGCTACGAGTGCAGTCGGCGACCGTCGCCGACGGGCAATGGTCACCGGATTTGCCGCTGGAAAGTGCTGCTCCCACAGGCCAAAGCCAGGCGCAACTTGCTACCGGGGCCCCCACCATTATTCTGGAGGCACGGTCGCAGCACACCATGGACGATTCAGTGTAAGCCACCCGCGGCCCGAACCCCTAACCGCGCGGTCAGAGGCGCCCGGCCTCCGCCGAACTCAGCGCACGAAGACGGGGGCCACTGAATGCGGACTAGTTGGATTTCGCATCAGGAGCGTTCCGTCCGAGCGACCCCGAGCGACCCCGAGCGGCCCCGAGCGATCTCGAGGTAGTCCAGAACGAAGGCGATATTCTGCTGCAGCGCATTTATCGAATCCACTCGGGCACGGTTGTCGTCCCAGTCGTCAAACCCGCTCCGCCGGGCGGCAACCCTGTTCCAAGATGGCTCGAAGAAGCCCTTGATCCTGCGCTGTCTTGTGGCCAGCCGTCTCTGGTGTTCGACCTCATCCGAGCAGAAGACCTCGATGAATGCCAATGGTTTGTTGCAGTCGGACGCGAGTTGCTTCCACTGCATCCTTGCGGCTTCCACATCGTTGACCGTATCAACGACGACATCGCTGCCGATCTTGAGTTGCTCTCGCGCAAGATCTTCTGGCACAACATATGCCGCCAGTCCGGTCGGCTGGTCCCGGCTGATGCCCGCCCGCCACATTGCGGCTTCGATCGGGTCCACCGACAGCAGTGCACAGCGCAGTTCGGTGGCGATCTTTTCGGCGACCGCACTTTTGCCGGCGCAGGGAAGACCTGCCATCACAATCAGCATGCCTACGAGTCTGCGCTGCCGCCCTCCTCAAGGATTCCCTGCGTCCCTGTTGCCGGCGGCCGGCGTCCCTGTTGCCGACGGCCGGTCCATGATGCCTGGGGACTCGCGAAAACAGACCTACGGGCGGCCCCTGACCCGCTTGTCCCGTTCAGATGCCCGCAACCAACGTTGCTCGACCACTTTGAAGCGAAACAGTTCAGCCCAGGTCCAACGAACAACCTGCCGACCGGTGTCGCGGATCCTGTCCTCGCGGATTTTCTCCCGCACCACAACTTGTCCCGGTGTCTCACCTGGCTTGGGCCATCGGCCGTATTTGGCCAGACCGTCGAGCTCTCCGACCGTGGAGTACTCAGTTACCTCAAAATCACATCGATCGTGTCCGTGCCCGTCCGGCCATGGCACCTCAACCTGCAGGGCAGGCACCGGCAACCCGCTCTGCGACATCGCAATTCGGCTCAGGGATTCGCCGACACTTTCACTCCGGCCATCTGCGAACGCCACGGTGCGGCGCGCAAAGCTGATCCCACGGGGCTGTCCCAACCCGGCAAGACCCTCGACAAGATCACTGGCTCGCACCAGCCCGCCGTTCAATGCTGCGTCAGCGGCCGCAACTCCGGTTCCGAGCAAAGGTGTACACGCCACATCGAGCACGGTGCGGGCAAGGGAGGTAACGGTAAACCCCTGCAGCTGAACAACTTCGGACACATCCAGCGGGCTCACATGGACATGGAGATGGGGGTTTCGACGACCACTCCGATTGCGGTTGCGAGTGACCTGAACAGTCAGATCCATCCGATATACCGGCAACCCGTGAATGATCGCCGCCGAGGCGTGACAGAGTACGGTTCCGGAATCCAGTATTGGCCGATATGACTCGATCATGAGGCGATGGCGTGCCTTGGGCCCCAACATCGCCAGTTCCGCGGAATTTATGTAGGCACCCGGCCTGATGGCGGTCCATTCACCCTTGCGGCAGAGCGCCCGAATGGCCGGATCGGCCAAGCCGATCGCAATCAGGTGTGGTCGCAGCATTGGCTGCGGTTGGAGGCTGGTCATGGATTGACCATGCGGTAAGT
>JBBSRY010000469.1:0-3070 GCA_038242595.1 Mycobacteriales bacterium | reverse complement strand
CGGTGAGTCGCTGCCACCTCGCGGAGCGTCAACTCCGGTGGCCGAGTGTGGGGTGACTTCTAAAGAGATCACCGCTCTCGGCGATCCTGCCGGCGTTGGTCGGGCCTACGCCGCGTTTCTGATCTGCACGATGAAACTGACAGAGCCGGACACCTCCGCCGCGGTCCTACCGTCGAACCATGACCCCTGGTCTTGGTATTCCCACTCGCACCAGAGTGATCTCACCAACTGGGACCGGGATCATGGCGGGCATATTTGTCGGACTGGTCGCTGACTGGTGGTACGGGCTGACAGGGACGGTAGTACTCCGATACGCCAGGCGGTATCGACTTCATTGGCGATACCGCCCCGCAGTACTGTGATTTCGCTTAGGTGGCATCGAGTATCGGTATGACGTAACAAGTTTCCGATACCAGTCTGAGCTCCAAGGCCAACCGGCAGATGGCCTTGAGGCATGCGTTGCTGTCATTTATGTCCGGTGGGGTGATCCTGGCGGCGGTGATCAATATCGTTGCCGGTTTGGCGTCCTGAGCCGAACCGATCTCGACATCGTCGCAACTCGACCTGATCGATCAACTCACCTGCTCGATCAACAAGCCGGGTGCTTATTCCTCTGTGTTGACAATGCTGACCACGATGACTGGTCCCTGAACGTCATGAACCACTGATTGCGCAATGGATCCGACCATAAGGCGGGCAAAACCGCCCGGTCCGTCAGATCCGACGATCACCACATCGGCTTGGGCCGCTTCGTTCGCGATCGATGCTGCCGGGCTGCCGAACTCGACAACAGTGGACACGGTCACCTCCGGATATTGCTCGCGCAACGGATCCAGTAATAGTTCCAGTTCCGATTCCACCTGCGCGGTGATGGCATCTGTCGGGACCGCAGCGGCGCCGAAGGTGGTCAGGATTTGAGATTCCCAACTACTGACGACTCGTAACTCGGCTTTGCGCAATGCCGCTTCGGCGAAGGCAAACGGTAGTACCTGAGCACCGGATCGCTCATCGACCCCCACCACAATCCGGTGCCTGTCTGGCGCGGACTCCTCCGGATGATGACGGATGAGAGCCACCGGGGCGGTGCTGTGACCCAACAACTCGGCGGCTACCGAATCGGCCACAAATGCTCGCAGTCGGCCCAGTCCGCTGCTCCCAACCACCATCAGTTCGGCATCTCGCGCTGCGGCCAGCAGCGCGGGGGAGGCTTCGCCCTCCACCACTTGGATGACAGCGTTTGCGTCGAATTCGTGGGCTCGCGCGACGATTTCTGCTGTGGTGGTGGGGGTCTCGGCATCCAGTTCCTCGTCGGCGATGATCACCTCGAGTTGGGTGCCCCGCAAGTCCGCCGCCGAACGAGCCCACTGCATGGCCGCCCAACTCTGTGCCGAACCATCAATTCCTACCACTACTGACATCTGCGTACCTCTCCTCGATCGTGACATCCAGTATTCACTTCACTCTCAGTGCGCTACGACTGGCCTCGGCGATAGCAATTTCGCGGGCGTACAAAATGCCATAGGTGAAACCGTTCTCGCCATCCCGGACCCCGGCCGTGACTCCGAGTTGACGCAGAAATGCGGCCGCAACCACGCTGTCCTGATGCTCGCCCAGGTGCTGCTGCAGGTCCTTGTATTTATCGACGACCTGTTTCGCCTTCTTGCGCCCTAGTTGCGGCTCCGCGAGTTCGGCGGCGTAGCGGGCTCGCTTGATGGACTTGCGGGCCTTGTGCAATTGCTCATCGTCGCCCTTCGGGCCGAGCCCGGCCTTTAATTGCTTGTCCACCTTTCTGATGGCCGAAGCCAGTGCTTCCCGAATGGCTTTCGGCTTCCGCTCGGCCAGCACGGTAAAGGGTGGATCGCTGCGCCAACGTTGTAGCTCTTGCAGCATGTCGGCGTACCGCTGACTGCACAGGGCCTGCGCCAAAACCTTCTCGTGACGCACCTGGTCGGAAAGCAGATGGCCGTCAATGGTGGCCGCGACCGGCCCCAGAATGTCTTCCACGGGCAGGTTCCGCAGCGCCGCGCTCATCCGGGCGCGTTGCACCTCGAGGTCACGCAGTTCGCCGAGAATCTTTGCATACAAGCGTAATTCGTGATCGAGTGCGGCGACCCGCTCGGGGTCGAGGAACTCTCCGAAGACCTTGATCGTGCTACGCAGGCGTCGAATACCGACACGGGTGGCGTGCACCGTGCCGTCCTGCTGACGACGCAAACCGAGATCGCCGGCGACGATGGCCTGGTCTTGGGCGGCGATGTAGGAGGCCAGCAACCGAGCAGACCCGTTGCAATGCATGGTTTTTTCCGACGGTAGGCCCAGCGCCCGGCTCAGTTTGTTCGCCGACGCCGAGGGCCTCGCGCCCGCCTCCTGCAGCGTCTTGGCCACCTTCCGAAGGAACTTATCGGAGCCGGCCGGGCCGAGTTCGGACTCAATTTCTCGCCATTGGTCGAGATTGCCGCCGGTGGCAGCGCTGATCACGGCATCGTCGGCGATCTCCACCAATACCGCGCCGGCTTCGTCCAGAAGCTCGACAGTGTGACGCTCGGTCTTGATAGTTGCCACTGTCTGCAGGTCGCGGCCCCGTCGAAATCCGGTGCTCAAGGTGGCCAGCTCGGTCGGCACACCGTCGGAGAGATCGGACGGATCCAGTCGAAATTCTGTCCGCGCCCCGTCCTGAGGGACTTTGAGATGCCAGCCATTGTCGGCATCCCCCTGTCGGTAGCGCAGGGTGACACCGTGAGCCAGGAGATCAAATTTGTCCGTGTCGAAATAAGTGCTCTCGAACCTGACCAGGCCATGGCCGATACTGCGGCCGGCCGGCAGCATGACGCTCAGGTCCGGCAACGCAAAGGTCGCGTCGACGTCGAATTTGAGTTCTTGTTCTCGATATTCCCCAGTCACACTGACCATGTTCCCAGGTGTCCGTCTCTGGCGCGCAGCCGCGTTGGTCTGGACAGCGCACTTCAACGGGACATTGCGCCAGATCGTCGGCGAATCGCCGTCGGCTTCTCGTGCTCGTGGGCCGCTGCCGGCAATGCCGACTTGATTCACCAAGTTCTGCCGCAGCCGG
>JBBSRY010000468.1:0-3098 GCA_038242595.1 Mycobacteriales bacterium | reverse complement strand
TCGGCATATGAGGCCCCGGAGAGCAGCAGCCCGGAGACGAACTGTGATGATGCTGCCGCATCGATTTTGACGACGCCACCGCGCAGCCCGCCGGTACCGGTGATGGTGAACGGCAGCCCTTCGCCCTTGATGTTTGCGCCGAGGTCTCGCAGTGCCTGTAGGACGGTTGCCATCGGTCGCGTGCGGGCGTGTGGGTCGCCGTCGAAATCAATCCGCCCGGCGGCGGTGGCGGCCAGCGGCGGTAAAAAGCGCATGACGGTGCCGGCCAGGCCACAATCGATCTGCGCCGGCCCGGTGAGTGGGCCGGCGGTGACCAGCCACGACCCGTCTGGATTGTCCCGTACACCCGCACCGAGATCGCACAGCGCAGCGGCCATCAACTCACTGTCCCGCGACCGCAGCGGCGCAACCAGCGTGGACGGCTCGGTGGCCTGGGCGGCCAGGATGAGCGCCCGATTGGTGATGGACTTGGAACCGGGCACCGCAACAGTGGCCCGCACCGGGTGGTCGGCTGTCGGGGCAGTCCAACCGGCGTGCGGAGCCGCAACGGAACCGGAGGGGGCTGTTGGCAGTGTTTCGGTGGGACGCAATGCTGACATGCCCCCTATGATCCCGCATCCGGCAGCGCAGGACGGACACCAGGTGGCCCGCGCAGGTGGGCAAAATGATCACGAGGTGGACCATTACGGTGACATCGTCTTTGGCGCTTGGTTATTGTGGTCGAGGGCTCGGATAACGACCTGGCAATTTCTTCGATGACCGCGCTGCCAGCACCCCGAAACTCGATCAGCTTCATTCGCCAGCCAATTGACCAGCAGGAGTACAGAAAACCGTGGCTTTTTCGCCAGGACAGGTGTTCGCCGGATACACCATTGAATCTGTGCTGGGCACCGGTGGCATGGGCTCGGTCTACCTGGCCAAACATCCCAGGCTGCCGCGCAAGGACGCACTCAAACTCCTCAGCTCCGCGCTGTCGACGGATGAAAGTTTCCGGATCCGATTTGAACGGGAAGCAGATCTGGCTGCCCGGCTGATTCACCGCAATATCGTCGCGGTGTACGATCGCGGATCCTCCGATGGGCAATTGTGGATTGCCATGCAGCATGTGGCCGGTTCCGATGCCGCCCACGCAGCCAGAGCCAAGGACGGCTCAATGACCCCGGAGCGGGTGGTCCACATCATCAGCGAGGTGGGCGCCGGCCTGGACTTCGCCCATCGCAACGGCTTACTCCATCGCGACGTGAAGCCGGCAAACATCCTGTTGGCACCACCGGATGACCCGGACGATCCGGAGACGGTGCTGTTGACCGACTTCGGCATTGCCAAACCGATCGACGAGGTCCAGCACCTGACTGGCACCGGCAATATGCTGGCCACCTTGGCCTATGCCTCACCGGAGCAGATCGAGGCCAAGCACATCGATCGCCGAGTGGATATCTACGCGCTGGGCTGTGTGCTGTACGAACTTCTGACCGGGAGTGTTCCGTTCAACGAAGAATCACCATTTGCGACCATGTCGGCGCATTTGAAGAAAGAACCACCGAAACCGTCCGAAGTAATACCCGGCTTGCCGGTCGGCTTTGATGCGGTCGTGGCCAAGGCGATGGCCAAGAATCGCGATGACCGGTACAACACCTGCCGCGAATTGACCACTGCAGCCAAGGCCGCGTTGAACTCCGATAGCGAGGCGGTGGGAAAGCCGCAGCCCGTCATCGCCCCGCCGACGGTACTCGGGCCGAGTCCGTACGCTCCGGCGCCGCTTCCGTACTCACCGCCCAAAGCGGCCCCGAGTCACCCCACCAGCGGGACCACGGCCAACCGGGCTCCCTACCATATTCTGGTGCACCGGGCTGCCGGCTCCACCGGGCCCACCAGCGAACTTGGACCGGTGCTGACCCACAACCTGCCACCGGACGAGCGGGCCGCCGTCGAAGATCTGATCCACCGCGCGCGTTTCTTCGATCTTCCCGGTCGCCTGCCGTTGGAACGAATCATGAACGGCGATGCTTTCTTGGAGATCACCGTCTCCTCGGCACAACTGACCCGCAGCGTCGGCTACGAAAAGCTCGGATCCAGGCACCCACCGGAACTTGACGAACTGGTGTCCAGGTTGGAGAAGATCTCTGGCTGGCATGCCCCCTCCGCGCCGGCTCCGGCCCACCATCAAATCTCCACCCCCCAGTCGGCACCGCCGACCGGTACCGGTGCGCTCAATCGCGAGTGGCCCGGTCCACTACCACCAGGTGGGTCGGGTCCGCACCCGGGGTACGGACACAATTCCGGTGGTTTTGACCGCCCGAATACCCTGATCGGGCCTGCTGCCGGCGGCTACCCCGGCCAGCATCTGTCCGGACCGCAACCGGCACCGCACCTTTCTGGTCCGCAATCGTTGACCGGTGTTTCACCGCAGTTCGGGCAGATGCCGGATCGGGGTGGACAGACCGGTCAAACCGGTACCGCTCTCGTCCACGGGTCCGGTGGCGCCGGCGGTCTGAGTGCCAATACCAAGAAATGGATCGGCATCGGGCTTGCCGCGGTGCTGGTGCTGGTCGCGCCCATCGTGGTGCTGGTGCTGACCACCAAGGGATCTGATCCCGATCCGATCCCACCTGGTCCAGTTTCGCAGGGCGGATCGGCGCTGCCGCCGGCCCCGGAGGGGCTGGTGTTTTCAGCGAATGGGACGGAATACACCGTCGCCTGGAATTTGACCCTGGGGGCGAAGTCCTACGAACTCACCCAGGATGGTGTGACCGTCTACACCGGCGCGAAGAACGCGTGGACCCAGACCTTTGAACCTGGTGCCTATGAGTTCAAGGTCGCCGCGATCAACGAAGCCGGTACCTCCGAGTTCAGCGCCCCGGAGATCCTCGAGGTGGCGGAGCCGGCGACCGAGGAACCGCCGCCCGCGGACTGGGCCGAGAACAACTACATGGTCGATGCATTTCCCCAGCTACTGCCGGCCACTCCGGATGACACCGGATTCAACGAGATGACGTGCGCCACTTCAATTCCCACCGAATCCATTGGTGCCGATGGGCTGATCGTCTGTAACGACCCCAATGGCGTGAAACTCGAGGTGGTTCACTTCACCTCCGAGC
>JBBSRY010000467.1:0-3104 GCA_038242595.1 Mycobacteriales bacterium | reverse complement strand
GGGCAGCTCTTGGTCTGGTGTCCACCATGACAGAGCTGGAGGATCTGCTGGCCCAACTCGATATGGATCAACAATTCCCGGTTGCCGCCGAGGGTCCGCGAGGGCGACAGGGATCAGCACAGAAAAGAGTTCACCTCCCCGAGGGGTGGCTTGATGATCCAGAAGAGTTCATCGTCCCCACGGACGCCGAACTCGACATCAGCGGTGGCTGAGGCCGACCGCGACCGGCAACAATTCGGCGCCAGGATCGTCGTCGGTCTCTGCACTGCGTTGATCCTGACGGCCTGTAACGGCTCGCCCGTCGTTTCCCAGGAGCTACCCGTGAATTCCCCGGAAATGACCGTGGGCCCCCCGGAATTATCGACAGTTGACGGCTCAACCGCCGTGCCTGATCCATCCACCGCTCCGGTTGACCTGCAACTGGTGACGGAACTGGTGAGCACGATCAACGCCACCGCGGGCGGCCCGGTGCAGACCCAGCGTGCACTCCTGGAACAACGCACCCACCCGGACTACCTCAGCGAACAGCAGCAATGCGCGCCGGCCACCATCACCATCGGATTGGATCCGGTGCTGGCGAACCTGGCACCAACTCCGGGTTGGACACCAACGGCAGCGCCCAGCACCGGGCAGACCGCAGAACCTGCGGTCATCCCGACCGGAACGCTGTATCGCTTACCGGTGCTGGTGCTGGTCTATACCGACACCCGCCGCACCGGTACCGACCTGACGTCGTTACGCATCGCGGTCCTGGATGGGCGCGCGGTCCTTTTCCCACTGTGTCTGAATTGATCTGGGTCTGAATTGATCTGGGTCTGAATTGATCTGGGTCTGAATTGATCTGGGTCTGAATTGATGATCGGCCCCTGAAAATCTTCACCAATTCGCGCGGTTACCCACTCAAATCACGCGAAGTGTGCGACTCGACACCACGGGTTCACGGATTTAGGTGAATAATGTCCAGGGGGTCCGAGCACGCGTGCGTACACAATGACGATAGTGGCGGCAATAGCGGTTATTGAAGTACCCGTGACGACCTCTTAGTCCAGCGGGGGCTGGACACCAGCGGTACCGAGGTTGACTTTCGGCTGCGCAGTTGAACCGTTGTCAGCGATGTTTGCGCCAGAATCGGGCAAACAACCAACATTGCGGCAATAGCTGCAGGTTTATCGAGGCGGTCGACCACCAGCGCGGCGGCCAGGAGAGGGAGGTCGCGTGAGCGACGGGCCACGCGCCAACGAGCAGTCCGACGACGAAACGGGCCGGGACACCAACCCCGACGCAGACTCTCCGGACGCTCATTCCCCGGAAACAAACCCTCAGGTATCGAACCCAACGGACTCCAACCCACAGGATCCACCTGCGGAGGTTCAGCAGCCGTGGGATCGGCCCCGTCGCTGGAATGCCGAGCGAATGGACGCCACCCGCGTCGACGATTTACTGGCCAGGTTGCGCACCGATTCCGACGAACCGTCAAAACCACGTCGCCGTCGACGTGCCGCGCCGCCGGTCACCCCCGCTGCCGCGCCGGAAACTGCCCCGCCGGAAACTTCCCTGCCGGATTCTTCCCCGGCCTCCAGCGCCATCGACGCCGGTCAGGTCAGCCCGATCAACCACGACCTGGATTCCAGTACCGAGATCCTGCCGGTATACAACCCCGCTGATGATGGCCGAAAAGAAGCAGACGCGGTACGCGAATCCCTGCGGGCATCTCTGGTCAGTGCGCCCGCGACGCCCCTGACGGCCGGACCACTGAGCGCCCCTGGGCCGGCCAGGGCGCAACAACATCAAACTGCCAGTAAGTCCACCAAGGATTCGCCGCCCGAGCGCGATTCGCATCATTACCTCAAACGCGGCGCCAGTGTCGTGCTCGCCCTGGTGTCAGCGCTCGTGCTCGGCGTGACCGGGGTATATGCCAATATCGTCGACAACGCCGACACCGGACTGAAGACCAACGCGGTCGACGCCGGGCTGAACACCGACCCGGGCGGGCCCGCCGCTGCCCCGACCAATGCCGCCGAATCATCGGCGGCGGCCGCCGCTCCGACCGTCTACGCAGCGGAAAATTTCTTGCTGGTCGGATCCGACACCAGGTCCGGCGCGAACAATATCGACGGCGGCGCGGAAGAACTGGGCGATGAGGCCAATACCGATTCGTTGATGGTCCTGCACCTTGCCGCTGATCGTCAGCAGATCACCGTTATCTCCCTGCCCAGAGATCTGTGGGCCGAAAATGTGCCCTGTCAGACCTGGGACTCCGCTACCAATACATACGGCGAGGACTCGGAATTCAACGATCTGGATCGCCAGCACATCAACTCCTTCTACGGTGTTGGCGGACCAAGATGTTTGGTCGATGCGGTGGAGAAGCTCACCAACCTGACCATCACCCGTTACATCCAGATCGACTTCTCCGGTTTCTCCTCGATGGTCGACGCCCTGGGTGGCGTCGCCATCAATGCCTGCGGACCAATCATCGACGGTCAGCTGGCGACAGTGCTGGCCAGCGGTGGCGTCCAGGACATCAATGGCACCCAGGCTTTGAATCTGGCCCGAGCCCGGAAGGTGGAGGGCGACAGCGGCTCCGACAGCGCCCGAATTCACCGGCAGCAGCTGCTCCTGTCGGCGATCCTGCAGAAGGTGAAATCTGCTGGGACACTGCTCAATCCGTCAAGATTGAGCGCCTTTGTCACTGCTTTCACCCAGAACACCAACATCGACGGGGTCGACTTCCAGACCTTGCTCAACCTGGCCGAATCGCTGGGTGACCTGGATCCGGCCAAGGTCACCTTCTACACCTTGCCGACGGTGATCTCACAACCGGCCGATGAACGCGGATCGATGGACATCGATCAGGACCGCGCCGATGTACTGCTCAACGCCATCCGGACCGACACCCCGATCCCCGGCACCGAACCCGAAGTCGCGGCGACGGAGACCACCCCGGTGGAAACCAGTACCGCCGTGGTGGCCGATCCGGTTCTCACAGTGGCACCGGACCTGATCGACATCACGGTGGTCAACGCCGCCGACCGCGATGGGCTGGCCGGCGAGGTGGCAGCTGCGCTGAGCGAGTTCGGCTACACGGTTCCAGAGGCCTCACT
>JBBSRY010000466.1:0-3114 GCA_038242595.1 Mycobacteriales bacterium | reverse complement strand
CGGAAGCGCCGACGCGCCAGCGGAATGATCCAAAGCGCTCAGCTCAACAGACTCCGAATGTCATCCGCCGTCAACGCTCCCGCGGAAGCGCCATCGGCCTCCATCACGGACGAGAACAGTTTGGCCTTGGCATCTTTCAATGCCATGACCTTCTCCTCGATCGTGCCCTTGGCCACCAGCCGGTACACCATGACATTTTTGGTCTGCCCGATCCGATGCACACGGTCGATGGCCTGTGCTTCCGAAGCCGGGTTCCACCAGGGGTCCAGCAGGAAGACGTAGTCGGCCTCGGTCAGATTGAGTCCGAAGCCGCCCGCTTTCAGGCTGATCAGGAAGATGGGGGCGTCACCGGACTTGAACTCTTCCAATACCGCCGCCCGATCGCGGGTGCTGCCGTCCAGATAGCTGTACCGATATCCGACATTGTCGAGCCGATCGCGGACCTTGGTCAAGAACCCGGTGAACTGACTGAAAACCAGCACTCGGTGGCCCTCGGCCACGATATCTTCCAGCTGTTCCAACAACGCATCAAGTTTCGTCGACGGAACCCCGGCGTACTCCTCGTCGATCAGTGAAGCGTCCAAACTCAGCCGGCGCAGCAGGGTCAACGACCGGAAGATCTCGAACCGGTTCTTGTTCATATCCTCGATCAAGCCGAGAACTTTTTGTCGCTCCCGCTGCAGGTGGGTTTGGTACACCTTCTGGTGCTTGGGATTGAGTTCGAGCTCGATGATCTGCTCCTGCTTCGGCGGTAGATCACCGGCCACCTGTTCTTTGGTGCGGCGCAGCATCAACGGCCGGATCCGGCGTCGCAACAACGCGAGTTTCTCGTACTCGCCGCCCTTCTCGATGGGTTTGGCGTAATAGGCACCGAATTTGGTCGAGTTGCCGAATAGGCCCGGAGCGGTGATGGAGAAGAGCGACCACAGTTCCATCAGGTTGTTCTCCATCGGAGTGCCGGTGATGGCCAACTTAAACGGAGTGGAGAGTTTCTTCGCACATTTGTAGCCCTGGGACTGATGGTTCTTGACGAACTGGGCCTCGTCCAGCAGCAGACCCGCCCACGAGACCTCTTGGTAGCCTTCGAATTCGAGGCGAAACAGTGCGTAGGAGGTGATGACCACATCAGCGTCCCGAGCAACGTCAACCAGCGAAACGCCCCGTCGCTTCATGGTCTCGTTGATAACGCACACGGAAAGTTCGGGAGCGAATCTCGCAGCCTCGGACTTCCAGTTGCCGACCACACTGGTCGGTGCAACAACCAGGAATGGCCGAGATACACCCGTTTCAACCGCTCGACAGATCAGCGACAGCGCCTGGATGGTCTTACCCAGACCCATGTCGTCGGCGAGGATTCCGCCGAGACCACTGTCATGGAGGAACGAAAGCCAATTAAAACCATCCTGCTGGTAGGGACGCAGCGTCACATTCATCATCGACGGCACCGGTTGCGCAGCCATCGCTGACACGGTATTGAGTGCGCTGACCGACTCCTGCCAGGCCAACGCCTGGGCGTCCACCACCCCAAGTTCTTGTAGTTCATCGACCAGCGAGGACTGGAATCGACTCACTTTCATCGTGTGCGAGCCCGGCTCCTGTAGCGAGCGGGCTTCCTCGATGAGCCGGCGCAGCTGATCAAAAGCCTTGGACTCCAACATGAAATAGGTTCCGGACGGCAAGATCATGTGGTCCTGGTTGTGCGCCAGAGCGAGGAAGATGTCGACCAGCGCTACCTCTTCGTCATCGACGGTGACGGTGATCATCAGATCGAACCAGTCGCGACCCTCCGACGACGGTTCCCCCGAGATACCAATAATGGCATCACTTTCCGCCTCGCGATAGCTGGCTTCACCAACAACCACCACATCTATTACCGGATCCATTTGCAGCTCCGGTAGAACTGCTGACAGAAACTCCAGCATGAGCAGGCCCGAGAGTGACACCGTCGGGGCCAATCGCCCCTTATCGAAAAGGTAAACCACGTCTGGGAGTGAGAGTGACTGCAGCGTCGACGCTTCAACTGCAAAATTTCGGTAGGAATGCAGCCTTGCATCCGGCCACAACGGAAGGTTCTGGTCGGCGCCGGAATAATTCCAACCCCAACGCGCGATCATCCGATGCGATGGCAGATGCTCAACGGTGAGCTGCAGGCGAGGTGGTGGCAGCTGCGGAACTTCGAAACTCGAGTCGGTAGAAACGACCCGAACCCGACGACGCAGCGCCGGGAAATACGTCCGGTAGAACTTGTCGAAATCGGCTGCCGGGACGTGCTGGGTGCCATCGAGAAAAACACTCCGCAACTCCCGACTCGGCGTCGGCCGTAACCGGGTCAGCGTCAGGGCATAGTCCTGGATTTCCGCGGCCTCCTCCAACGGCGACCACGACACCACGCCGTGAGACGGAATGCCGAGCAGCAATGAATTCTCGCTCAGAATCGGCTCACCGTCACCGAGTACCACCGGGCGCAGGGTCAGACCGTCGTCCTGCACCACGTCGATCACGATCTCGGCGGTGGAAGATGCCATCGTCACCGGTGTCTGGGATCTTCCGGAACCAACAAGGCTGATCCCGACCTCGGCGGCTTTGTCCAGCAGATCCCACACGGTGTCGGACGTCAAGCTGTCCAGATGGATCCAGGCGGCCGTCGAGGAGTAGTAACTGGTACTGAGGCTGATCGAGGCGATAGTGGACAGCCACTGGAGGTGATCCGAATCGGGCCGTTGCTTGCCGTATCCCTGGTATGTCAAATTCGACCAGGAGATTCCGGTGCGGATCCACTTACCCTTCGGCCCCTGCTTGACCGGGCGGATACCGAGCATTGTTGGAACCGGAGTGGTCTGACTCGACCTGCTCGGCGAGTTGTAGCCGTAGGGGCGACGCACGGGTCCGACCGCCGGCGCCAGTAACTCGAATTGGAGCCCGAGCGGGTAGCCGGGTTCGGCGGCGCCGTCCTCGTCTGCGTCCACCAATTCGGCCAGTGCCGAT
The DNA here is from genome assembly GCA_038242595.1 of Mycobacteriales bacterium. Lineage (GTDB taxonomy): Bacteria > Actinomycetota > Actinomycetes > Mycobacteriales > Nakamurellaceae > Nakamurella. The sequence continues at coordinate 129 of JBBSRY010000466.1, read as the reverse complement.
TCCCAGGCTGAGCGGGGGGCAGTGGCCTCCCGTTGCCGAGCCGACAGACCGACGTAGATCAGCGCGACCAGATGCTTGCAGTTCAACCGCACCGGGCAGGAGCAGGTGCCATTCAACCTGGTGATGGCG
>JBBSRY010000465.1:0-3123 GCA_038242595.1 Mycobacteriales bacterium | reverse complement strand
TGTCATCGATTGCCGGTTGCACCAGCTGCGCCAAATCGACCGGTCCTACGACGGATAGTCCCCTGGCCTGGGTTTTGGCCAACACCAGCAGCGAGCCCAGTAGTCGATCCGCCCGCTCTGTGGCTTCCCGCACCACCTCACCCATCTGGCGAAGCTCCTCGACGCCGGCGTTCGGGTCGGCCAGCGTCACATCCACCTCGGTGCGGATCACCGCCAACGGGGTTCGGAGCTCGTGAGAGGCATTGGCGACGAAACGCCGTTCGGCAGCAAATGAGGCCTGTAAGCGCTCCGTCATTTCGTCGAAAGTATCTGCCAATTCGGCGACCTCGTCGTATGGCCCGCCGAGGTTGATCCTCCGGTCGAGCGAGGACTCGGAGATTCCGCGGGCGGCTTGGGTCAATGTCGAGAGCGGACGCAGTGTGCGGCCGATGAGTACCCACGCCACCACGGCGCCGGTACCCAACTGCAGTGGAAACGCGATCAATCCAAAAATGAGCACGGTTTGCTGGGCTTGGTCCACCACAAACTCGGCGACCTGGGATGCCTCCATCACCACGTCATCGACCACGACGGCGCCCTGGGTTACCGGCAGGTTTTCCGCGATCTGGCCGACCAAAAGATAGGACAGGAAAAGGAGAAATAGTCCGATCAAGGCCAACAGGGCTGTGGACAGCAAAGTCAGTCGTAACCGCAGGCTTCCCCTGACGGATCGGCCGGCATGGCCGGTGGTGCCGAGCCCAGCCACCTGTCGCTCGGTCACCTCACTCGGACCGCAACAGGTCAGCCGGCGTCAGCGGCGATGCGATATCCGGCGCCGACCACGGTATCGATGACGGCCGGTTCGCCGAGCTTGCGACGCAAGGTCATCATGGTTACCCGCACCGTGGTGGTGAATGGGTCGGCATTCTCATCCCACACCCGTTCCAGTAGTTCTTCGCTGGAGATCACCGAGCCATTGGCGCTGAGTAACACTTCCAGGACGCCGAACTCCTTGCGGGTCAATTCAATGCCTTCACCGGCTCTGGACACCGAGCGTTTGGCCGGGTCCAACTCGATTTCGCCGACCCGGAGTACCGGCGGCGACGCCGGAGTGGCCCGGCGGCCCAGAGCTCGAACCCTGGCCACCAACTCAGCAAAGGCAAACGGCTTGGACAGGTAGTCATCAGCGCCGAGCGAGAGCCCTTCTACCCGATCATTGATGTCGGCCGCGGCAGTGAGCATCAGCACTCGGGTCAGCGTTTCGGTGCGCACCAGGTCGGCCAAAATTTCATCGCCATGCATTCCGGGCAGATCCCGGTCCAGTACCAACACGTCATACCGGGTCAAGGTGGCTTTCTCGTGCCCTTCGATGCCGTCATAGGAGACGTCGACCGCCATCCCCTCGGCTCGCAAACCCCGGCCGATGGCGTCGGCCAAGCGTCGTTCGTCCTCGATCACCAAAACCCGCATTCAGTCACTCTCCTGCGTGCTCTTGGGCGCCTGTTCGTCGGTAGTCGCCTGCACCGGGTTATCACCACCGTGTCCGTTGCTGCTGGAGGCAACAACCTCGGTAATGCTTCGTGCCACTGCCTGCGCGGTGAGCCCCAGGTCATTCAACAGGTACCCGCGTGAGGCTGACGCCAAGAATTCTTGGGGAATACCGAAAACCTTGACCGGCACATCGATATCACGCAGCGCATCCGCGACTGCGGCGCCCACCCCGCCCTGTCGACCGCCGTCTTCGATGGTGACCACCAAGCCGTGCAAAGATGCCAACCCGGCCAACCCGGTATTCACCGGTAGCACCCAGCGCGGATCCACCACGGTGACGCCAATGCCCTGGTCGGCGAGGCGGTCAGCTGCTTCGACGGCCAGGCCGGCGAACGCCCCGACACCGATGATGAGCACATCGCGCTTGAGATCGTCGCTGCCGCGCGAACCGGTCGGCTCGGCAAGAATGTCCATCCCGTCCACCTGCCGCAGGGCCGGGATCGGCTGCGGCAGCGCACCTTTGGGATAGCGGATCAGAGTCGGACCGTCGTCAACCCGGATGGCCTCGTCCATCGCCAGGGCCAGGGTGAGGGCGTCCCTCGGGGTGGCCAACCGCAGACCCGGGATCAGTGCGGCCAGCGACATATCCCACATGCCATGGTGACTGGGACCGTCCTCACCGGTAATCCCGGAGCGGTCCAGCACCAGGGTGACGCCGAGTTTGTGCAATGCCACGTCCATCAGCAACTGATCGAAGGCTCTGTTCAAGAATGTCGCGTATAGCGCCACCACCGGATGCAGACCACCCATCGCCATGCCCGCAGCCGAGGTCAACGCATGCTGTTCGGCAATACCGACGTCGTAGAACCGATCCGGAAACGCCTTGGCGAAACCGTCAAGACCGGTTGGACCAGACATCGCGGCAGTAATCGCTGCCACCGACGGGTTCTCCGCGCCGATCCGGACCATCTCGCGACTGAAGATCGAGGTCCACGAGGTCACCGAAGCTCCGGTCGGGCGCCCGGTCTGGGGATCGAAGGCCGGGGGCGAATGCATCTGCTCGGCGTCATCGTTCTCGGCCGGCGGGTAGCCCATCCCCTTCTGGGTCAGGCAGTGCACCAGGATCGGGCCGCGATAATCTCGGGCCTTGGTCAACGCCCTTTCTAGGGCGTCGATGTCGTGTCCATCGACCGGGCCGATGTACTTCAGGCCGAGGTCCTCGAACATGCTTTGCGGCACCATCCAGTCCTTGGCGGCCCGTTTGAAAGCGTGCAGCACGGCATACAGTGGTCGGCCGACGAGCGGGGTCTTGGGCAGGGTGTTCTTCACCTGGTCCAGCGCTCGTTCGTAACCGGGGCGGGTGCGGAAGGTGGCCAGTTTCTCGGCCATCCCGCCGGCGGTCGGCGAATAGGACCGACCATTGTCATTCAGGATGATCACCAGCGGCCTGGTTTTAGCGGCGGCGATGTTGTTCAGCGCCTCCCAGGCCATCCCGCCGGTCAGGGCGCCGTCACCAATGACCGCCACCGGGGTGCGACCTCGTTCACCGCGGACCGCGAAGGCTTTGGCCAGACCGTCGGCGTAGGCCAAAGAGGTTGATGCGTGGGAGTTTTCAACCCAGTCATGATCGGATTCAGCGCGGCTCGGGTAGCC
>JBBSRY010000464.1:0-3128 GCA_038242595.1 Mycobacteriales bacterium | reverse complement strand
GTAGGGCCCGAGCAGGGTGAGGTGACCGTGAGCGACGTCGCGCACGGCGAGATCGGTGATGGCGAGAATGTCCTGGTGCGGGTTCATTCGGAATGTTTGACCGGGGATGTCCTGGGCTCGCTGCGCTGCGATTGTGGCCCGCAACTGCAGGCGGCCCTGGATGCGGTCGCGGCGCAGGGACGTGGAGTGGTGCTCTACATCCGAGGCCATGAGGGCCGGGGCATCGGGTTGCTGCAGAAACTCAGGGCCTACGAACTGCAGGATCAGGGCGCCGACACCGTCGATGCGAATCTCGACCTGGGATTGCCGTCCGATTCTCGTGAATATGGCTCCGGCGCTCAGGTTTTGGCCGCGCTCGGCGTTCACTCCATGCGACTGCTGACCAACAATCCGGCAAAGCGAGCCGGCCTGGAAGGTTACGGGCTGAGCATCGTGGAGCGGGTGGCGCTGCCGGTGCACTCGAATCCGGAGAACCTGAGGTACCTGACCACCAAGCGCGACCGGATGGGGCATGAGTTCGGTCAGGATTCGCTCGGATTGGATGACCCGGACGAGCTGTGGTTGACGCAGGCTGCACTGGCCAACGACGCGTCAGACAAAAACGGCTTAGTGGACGACAGGGAGAACAGATGAGCGGCGAAGGGCGTCCGGAGCAGGTCATCCCGGACGCTGCCGGCCTCAAGGTGGCAATTGCGGTATCCCAATGGCACAGCCAGATCACCGACCTACTGTTGGAGCGCGCTCTGGAAATGGCCGCAGCCGCCAAGACCCACCCACCGACCGTGGTCAAGGTGACCGGATCGGTGGAGTTACCGGTGGTGGTGCAACAACTCGCGTCCAATCATGATGCGGTAGTCGCGCTGGGTCTCGTCGTTCGCGGTGGTACACCTCACTTCGAGTATGTCTGTGATGCGGTGACCTACGGATTGACCAGGGTAAGCCTGGACACCGCTGTTCCGGTCGGTAACGGGGTGCTGACCGTGAATACCTTGGAACAAGCAATAGACCGGGCCGGCGGACCAGGCGCAAGCGAGGACAAGGGGGGCGAGTCGATGGCGGCCTCCCTGGCAACGGCGCTGGTACTACGTCATCTTCGCGCTCCAGCGGCAAGAGTGGGATTCTGAAAATATGACTGACAATTCCGACCGCATCCTGCTGACTGTCCGACCGCGCAAGATCGCCATCTATGCCGGTATCGGTGCTGTGGTGGTGATGGCCGTCATGGTGGTGGTAGCACTGCAATTGAAGTCGGCAGACACCGGTGTGTATTTCCGAACAGCGGATGTGGTTTCGATGATCATCCTGGGCTTGCTGTTTGCTGCCGGAATGATGCTGGTGGCGCGACCTCGTCTACGAGTGACGCCAAGGGGGGCGCGAGTGCGCAACATCATCGGCGAGAAAGAAATTGAGTGGGCGCTGATCCACCGCATTGCCTTCCCCGAAGGTGCCCAATGGCCCAATTTGGAACTCGCCGATGACGAAGCGGCATCGGTGATGGCGATCCAGGCAATGGACAAGGGACGAGCCCTCGCCGCCTTGCAGGAGTTTCGCCGGTTGCACGCGCAGTACGGTCCGCCGCCGCCGGTCATCTCAGACGCCGCAAAGGCTCGGATGGCGCTGAAGGAGGATCAGAACCGCCCGCTCGGCCGGCTGGAGAAGATCGATTTGGAGCGGGCAGTCCAGGACGAGAGTGACAAACCCCGGCGATTCGGTAGGGCCCGGTAGAAGCGCGAGGGAAAAGCTGTACTCCTATTCCAGCCGGAATCGGAGTACAGCGCGCTCTTGTGGGGGGCTAGCGGGAGCGAATCGTTTCACCCGGGCCTTTTCCCGGCTCATCGGGAAAGATGGAGTACTCGCGAAAAGCTCCTTGGAGCCCGGCAAGTCCATCCCGGAATGCCGCGGCATGCGGTCCCAGGTCGGGGGCCGCGGCATTGACCAGCCCGGCCAGTGCCGTGATCAACTGACGGGCCTCGTCCAGATCGCGATGCGGCGGGTTGGCAGGGTCTTCGGCACTGAGGCCGAGCTGTTCGGCCGCCGCACTCATCAGCAGCACCGCAGCTCGTGAGATAACTTCTACCGCTTGGATTTCGGCCAGTTCCCGCACTTCATCTGCGTGCGAGTGGCGATTATGCGTATCGATGGGCGGAATTGGAGCGGGATCTGGAATTCATTGTTCGAAGGTCACATGTAGTAGCCTGTCAGGTGCGACCACTCTTCGGGAAACCGGGGAGATGCAAGTGGAGCCCGACTCCCACCCGAAGCTGCTCACGCGGCCGGGTACGGTCCCAGCGTCGAAGAGCCACCTGATGGTGAGGTTTTCCGCTGGGTGCGCCTGTGATGGATGCAGGTGCCTGCCGATGTTCGGGATCCCGCTGCTCACCGCAGTGGGATTTTTGTTGTTCAGGACAGTGTTATCAGCAGTAGAAACAGGCGGGACTCTTGGCGGGTCTCTCCAGTTGGTTCATCGCCAAATCCGGTAATGAACCAACACTCAGTCAGACAGTCAGACAGTCTTCAGGAGGACTCAATCAGCGTCGAGCCACGCATTAATGACAGGATTCGCGTTCCTGAGGTCCGGTTGGTCGGACCGAATGGCGAAATGGTCGGGATAGTACCGATTGGTAAAGCCCTGGATATGGCTGTCCAGGCAGATTTGGACCTGGTCGAGGTAGCGCCGACGGCACGCCCGCCAGTAGCCAAGATTATGGACTACGGCAAGTTCAAGTACGAAAATGCACAAAAGGCCAGAGAGGCCCGTCGTAATCAGGTTCTGACCGTCATCAAGGAGATGAAGCTCAGGCCAAAGATCGATGGACACGACTACGAGACCAAAAAGGGTCACGTTGTCCGCTTCCTCAAGCTCGGCGACAAGGTCAAGGTCACCATCATGTTCCGTGGCCGGGAGCAGTCCCGTCCGGAACTCGGTTTTCGGTTGCTGCAGCGACTTGCCGCTGATGTGGCCGACCTGGGGTTCGTGGAAAGCGCACCCAAGCAGGATGGCCGCAACATGATCATGGTGCTCGCACCGCACAAGGCTCCGGCCAAGACTTCCAAGCCCTCAGGCTCGGAGACTCCGGCCCGGGTCCGCGGCGCATCTCGAGTGTCGGCGCCGGACGTCGATGCGGCTG
>JBBSRY010000463.1:0-3131 GCA_038242595.1 Mycobacteriales bacterium | reverse complement strand
TCCGTTCGTTGGGGCCTGCCACTGCTGGCGTTCTTGCTGTTTCCGGTCGTGGTGTCCAACGACTATCTGCTGCGGGTCGGGGTCAACCTGGGTCTGTTCGTACTCCTGGCTCTTGGCCTGAATGTGGTGGTCGGTTACGCCGGGCTGCTCGACCTCGGCTTTGTGGCGTTTTACGGTTGTGGGGCATATGCCTACGCATTGATGTCATCCGATCAGCTCGGGGTGCACCTACCTACCTGGGTCTCGGTGCCGGTCGCGGTTCTCTTCACCGCATTGGTCGGTCTGCTGGTCAGCCTGCCCTCCAGGCGTTTGATTGGCGATTATCTGGCCATCGTCACCCTGTTCTTTGGCCAGATTTTCATTGAACTCGTACTGGCCGGTGATGCGGTCACCGTGCCGTGGGCAGAAAACTCAGTTGACATCACCGGCGGGGCAAACGGGATTGTCGGGGTCAGCGGATGGTCGCTGTTCGGATTCGCCTTCACCGGCAATCGGTCCTACTACTACCTGATACTGGGTTTCGTGGTGCTCCTGGTCCTAGGGCTCAACCGGATCAGCCAGACCAGGATGGGTCGGGCCTGGCGGGCAACCGGTGAAGATCCGCTCGCGGCCGCAGCCATGACGATCCCGGTGAACCGGCTCAAACTGCTGGCATTCGTTGCAGGAGCCGGGATTGCCGGGCTGACCGGGACGATCTTCTCAGCCGTCCAAGTCGGTGTGTACGGCAGCAGTTTCGGTCTACCGCTGCTGATCCTGCTGTACGCCGCGGTGATTCTTGGCGGCAGCGGGAGTCTGCCCGGAACGCTGATCGGGGCCGCGATCATGAGCCTGCTACCCGAACTGCTACGGCAGCCGAGCTACAGCGAACTGCTCTTCTTCGTGGTCCTCGTACTCAGTCTGATCTGGACTCTCAAACCGAAGGTCGCGGCCCTGGTGATTGCTGTCACCGTGGCCATCGGGTTCGGCATTAACCTCGTCCTACTGGCACTCGGAGCTCCGTACCTCTCGGCCGACCAGTGGGCGCAGGGATTGGTCGGAAATCTTCTGGGCCGCTGGCTCTTCGTCCCGGTCGACCGGGTGCTCTGGGGCAACATCGCGTTCGTGCTCCTGGTGATCGCGGTGGCCTTGTTCTCCAGGATGAAAGGCCGGACGAAGCTGTGGTTGCTGCCGTTGCTGCTGTGGCTAGCCGTGTTTGTCTGGATGGTGAGGCTTTCTACCGAGCCGAGCCTGACCCGTCAACTGGTAATCGGCTCCACCCTGGTGGTCCTGATGATCGCCCGGCCGCAGGGTCTGTTCGGCCGGCAACGAGTGGAGGTGCTGTGAGTAGCCCGACTGAGTCGCCTTCGGCCCGACTGCTCGAGCTCTCGCAGGTGAGCAAGAGCTTCGGCGGCCTCAAGAGCCTTCAATCCCTGGATCTGTGGGTTAACACCGGCGAAGTGGTCAGCGTGATCGGCCCGAACGGTGCCGGCAAGACCACGTTGTTCAATGTGATCACCGGTATCTATCAACCCAGTTCCGGTGATGTCATGTTCGACGGTCGTTCGCTGGTAGGCCGGTCTCCGGTCGAGGTTGCCTCCGTCGGAATCGCCCGCACGTTCCAAAACGTTCGCCTGTTCCTTAACATGTCGGTCCGCGACAATGTAATGGCAGCGACCTTCGGCCATACCAAAGCCGGGCTCTGGCGCTCGGCCCTTGGCACCCCGGGATCACGTCGCGAGGAGCGAGAGGTCCGTGCCAAGGCTGAGGAGTTGTTGTCATTCTTCGGTACCCGGCTGATGGGATACCGCTGGGACCAACCGGCCTATTCGTTGTCCTATGCCAATCGACGGCGGCTGGAGATCGCCCGCGCGATGGCTACCGGCGCGACGATGTTGCTGTTGGACGAACCGGCCGCGGGCATGAATCCCTCGGAAACCCATGAAATAGCTGAACTGGTCGGGCGCCTGCGCGACGAACGGGGGTACACCATCATGATTATCGAGCACGACATGCATGTGGTGGAAGGTGTGAGCGATCGGGTAATTGCGTTGGACCACGGAGTCAAGATCGCCGAGGGAACTTTTGACGAGGTCGCCTCGCATCCGGACGTCGTCGAGGCCTACCTGGGTCGCGGAACGGCAGGCACCAAATGAAGCCCACCTCTGCACCTGGTGCCGCAAAGCCGTTGCTGAGCCTGGTCGATGTGAACACCTATTACGGCCAGGTACACATCCTGCAGGATGTAACGATCGAGGTCGCCGACGGCGAATTGGTGTGCCTGCTGGGCGGCAACGCCTGCGGTAAGTCCACTACGTTGAAGACGATCCTGGGCTTGGTCCAACCTCGCACCGGACAGGTGTTTTTTGACGGCCAGGAAGTGACCAAATGGTCGCCGTCGCGCCGAATCGCCGCCGGCCTGGCCGTTGTTCCAGAAAACCGACGACTATTCGCACCGATGACAGTTCTGGAGAACCTGAGGATCGGGGCCTACGTCCACGGCGACGCCCGGCCCGAAGATCTCGAGCGGGTATTCACCCTGTTCCCGTTGCTCGCCGAACGCAGAAACCAGTTGGCGGGCACACTCTCTGGTGGCGAGCAACAGATGGTGGCCATGGGTCGGGCACTGATGTCGCGGCCACGGGTGCTGCTGATGGATGAACCGTCAATGGGGCTCTCCCCTCGTCTGGTGGAGCAGAGTTTCGAGTTGATCGCCGAACTCCACGCTGCGGGGGTTTCGATGTTGGTGATCGAGCAGAACGCGAACATGGCACTGTCTGTGGCCGACCGGGGCTACGTCCTGCAAACCGGCCGCATCGTACTGACCGGACCGGCCGCTGAGTTGGCCGTCCACGACGAACTAAGGAGGGCCTACCTTGGCCGCTAACGAAGAACCCACAATGACCATTGCCCCCGCCGGGCTCCCGGACTCCATCCGACACCGGTTCCCGGTGTTCGAGCACCTCAACTACATCAACAGTTGCTCACAGGGCGCATTATCCGAGTCCGTTCGGGCGGCGTACCAGGACTACCTCGCCGGGCTTGAACGCGAGGGTTCGCTATGGGGGCACTGGGTGGGCAAGCAGGAAAGTGTGCGCCAGCATTTGGCCACGCTGCTGGGTGCCTCGCCGGCCGAGATCGCCGTCACCACCTCG
>JBBSRY010000462.1:0-3141 GCA_038242595.1 Mycobacteriales bacterium | reverse complement strand
GTTCTGCGACCAGTCGAAGAAGACACAGTCTGTACGCATCGCTTTTGTCATCTCCGACACCACCAGGTCCGGGAGTGCCTTTCGCATCTGACCGGCGACCTGCAGAGCCCAGGCCGACGCCTGCTCGGAGGTGATTTGCTGGTCCATCGGAACATAGAGATGCAGACCCTTGCTCCCGCTCGTCACCGGGACCATCCGCTCGCCCAACGCACCGAGCCGCTCCCGCACCAACACTGCGACCTGTACGCACTCGGCGAGCCCGGTGCCGGGTCCGGGATCGAGATCGAAGACCACCCGATCCGGATACCGTTCGGTGCCACCTCTGGTCACCTTGCCAGATTTGCCGGCGTGCCCACCGGGCACCCAGTTCTCGAATCGCCATTGCGGCACATGAATCTCCAGGGCGGCGATCTGGCCCAACCAGATCAACCCTGCGGTCGACTCGATCACCGGATAAATGACACCGCCGGAGCTGTGGTCGATCTCCACCCGATCGATCCAACTCGGGGCACCGCGCTCCAGGTTCTTGGTGAAGAATGGCTCTGACTCGATGCCGTTGGGCCACCGTTTTCGGGTCACCGCCCGGCCGAGGATATGCGGCAACATCACGCCCGCAACCGCGTGTAAATACCCGATCACATCGCCCTTGGTGGTGCCGGTGGCCGGGTAGAGCACTTTGTTCAGGTTGGTGAGTTTAAGTTGGTGACCGTCGATCTCGACCTGGGTCGACTCACTCGCCATCAAGAGTCACCTTCCTGCGCTCACTGTTTGCGGCTCAATCTAGCTGTTGGTTGCGGGCACGATACGTAGCGCCTGGGTGGCCCGTCGTTGAGCGATAGTTGCCCGCCGCACCGTTTCCTTGGCCTTTTCCAGATCCTGGCGCGCGGTATCCAATTCATCGCGTAATCGCCGGACCGTTTGTTGCAATTCCTCTTCGGTTGCCGACGCCATCGCCAACACCTTTGCTGCCTTCGCTACTGAGGCTGCCCGAGCTTTCTCCGCATTCTTTCGTTCTTTGGCGACAGCCGCATCCTTCTCGCGTTTTGCTGTGGCGGCCTCCTTGGCTCGTTCTGCATCACGAACTTTGCGGACTTCGGCAGCGCTGGTCCGATTGGCGGCGGCGGTTTTTGTGGTTTTGGCTCCCAGATCCTTCCGGACTCGGGATTCCAAGGGCGCCGCAGGGCCGACTTCGGACTGCTGCGCAGTCGAGGCGGTAACCGACAGTTCGGGTGCGGAGGAAAAACCGAACCCGTCCCATTCAATTGATTTCAGCAACGTTCCCTGACTCAGCAGAGCGATGACATCGGTTTCGACGAGAGCTGCTTTTAACGTGGCCACCACTTCCTCACGCAGCGCCGGGCTTGGCGACCTTTCTTCGGCTGTCTCCAAGGCCTTTTCAGTCAGCTCGTCCACCAATGCTTTCCTGGTACCGGTGAGTTTGCGCATCTGGTGCGCATCGGCCGACCGTTGGGCCCTACGCAGTTCAGCACCCAACTCTTGGAGTTCAGACACCGCGCGGGAATCTGTCCGGAACAACCGGTTGACGACGAACGCCGCCTTGGTCGGCTTCCGCAACGCGGTAATGGCTTTGGCTACCGCGGTGTCTCCAGCTTTTCGCGCTTGGCCGGCCAGCGCGGTGCGACGCGGAGTGAACTGCGGGAGGGCGATCCAATACAGTTCGCTCACCGCGTCGCTCAACAGGTCGGTTTCGCTCATCCGGTGGCACCCATAACAGAGAACTCTTGCACAGCCTGCGTCAATTGGAGCTGTACGGCGCTCTGGGTAGTTCGACCGCAGGCCGGACCGAGAGTTGTTCCACCATGAGGAGTTCCCGACGCAGCAGGGTGTGTTCCAACTGCAGCCGCTGGGTAGCCGTGGCGGCGGCCAGCAGTCGCTGCTTTTCCGATACGTCGAGCACCATTGCAGTGGCGATGACGAAGGATAAGTCCAGCGCATCCGTTGGCAATTCGATCTCTTCGAGATCGTCTATGCCCTGTGCGCGTGCGATAGCAGTTCGATAGGTGCGAAAACTTCGGGATACCGCCACCGTCAGTGCCAACGGGCTGGTGTTAGAAAAATCGTCGGTGAGCATTTCGACCTGCGCCCGGACAAGGTCAGAGGAAAAATCGAGATCCATTACCTTGAAACGGGTCTGGCCGATGGCGACGATGTCCATGCTGCCATCCGGGTATGCCTGGACCTGCTGAAGGACAGCCGTGCAACCGACGTCGTGCAGTGCGGTCACCCCCTCACCGCCGGTTTCCCGACCCTCCTTGATGGCCACCACGCCGAAGGCACGCGGGCCGTCCTCCTGCTCCACCAAGTCTCGGATCAGTTGCCGATAGCGTGCTTCGAAGATGTGCAGCGGAAGGACCACGCCTGGGTACAGCACGGTAGCCAGCGGGAACAGCGACAGGAAAGTGTTTGGCACCTGTTCAATGGTACGTGCGCCGACCCTGGCCGATGATGGCAGTGGCCACCGATCAGGACAACGTCCACGGATCAGGGCAGCGGCACATAGTCGATCTCCAAAAAGTCGGCCACTAGCGGCACCCAACGGTCGGCCACGAAACCGACGTGATCCGGATGGCTGTTGTAGGTGTCGTAGGCATCCTGATCGGCAAACTCCATCGAGAACCCGAAATCATAGTTGTTCTTCGGGCTGACCTGACGGAGTTGTTCGAAGCGCTGGACACCAGGGATCCGGCCAAGAGTCTTGGCGGTATTGAGGAATCGCCGAGCTTCTTCCGAATCTGCGCTGACATGCAGACGGAACACTACGGTGTGGCGGATCATGAAACTCCTGACAGTTAATTTGTGGCCATTGCCGGGTTCAGGCTCTCATGGTCCTTCGGGCCGCACTGCAGCGACCGGACCAGTTGAACCAGGAGGTGGGAACCCATGAACGTTTCTACATTCTGGGCACTGCGACTCTTCGACAGTTTGATTCCTATTCGCTAGAACCAGCTGGAGCGCCCATCGGTAATTTCCCGAAAGGCGTTCTCATGCATGCTTTGTCTCACTCGTCCGTGGTCTTCGAACTTCGAGCAGCCGGCTGCGTTTTCGCCGAGGACGAAGCCGACCTCCTGCTGGCCAACTCTGGCACCCCCGCGGAATTGGTGCAGCTGTTGCGACGCCGAC
>JBBSRY010000461.1:0-3152 GCA_038242595.1 Mycobacteriales bacterium | reverse complement strand
TCTGCGAGAGCAAGGTGCGTGCTCGCTCCGCGGAATTGGGCTTGCACAGCAGGTCATAGCGCTGAGCGACAACCTGTGATGATGAGGTGTAGTCGCGCTTTCCCTTGGCCATCGAGTACCCGAGCACACCCATCAGCAGACCAAAAACAGCACCGATACCGGCACCGACCACGATCAAAATCAGCGTGTTGTTCTGGGTCGAGGAGAACAGACCCATCAGCAGACCGACAAATAAACCGAACCAGGCACCGGACGCAGCACCAGCAGCAGCCACTTTGCCGGTGGTTAGACGTCCGGTCACGCGTTCCACCAATTGAAGATCCGAGCCGACGATCGTGACTTCCTCCACCGGGAAGTCACCGCCCTTGACCAAGTGTTCCACCGCGGCCTGCGCCTGCAGGTAGGTCGGATAGGCGGCAACGGCAAACCCAGTGGGTGGGGTTGGAACATTCGGCATTTGACCCGTGCGGTACCTCCGGGGTGACGTCACCGTCAACCACCTCCAGCCATGGCGAACAAAAATGTGGGAAAGGGATTTCTCTACCCATGCCCATGGTTCCACAAGATGGAAGGTGCGCGGTTCACGAACTGGTCACTCAACCGGGTGCGGACACCCGAGCAATCGCGTCGATGACCCGACCACAACAATGCAACGTAGAGTCGATCAGTAATACCGATCAGTCAGAGGAATAATGTCGCTCACCCCAGAAATTGTCCGTAAAGCCCTCGCCGGCGTAAAGGATCCGGAGATCCGGCGGCCGATCACCGACCTGGGCATGGTCGATAAGATCGACATCGGACCCGACGGCCATGTCACGCTCATCATCCTGATCACCATCGCGGGCTGTCCGATGAAGGACACCATCACGAAGGACGTCACAGAGGCGGTCCTGGCCATCCCCGGCGTCAGTGGTGTCAGCATGGACCTGGTACCGATGAATGACGAACAGCGGCAGGCCCTGCGTGATGGCCTCAAAGGTGGTGCCACCAAGGACATTCCGTTTGCCCGCGCTGATTCACGAACCAGGGTTTACGCCATCGCTTCGGGTAAGGGCGGGGTTGGTAAATCTACCGTTACGGTCAACCTTGCTGTAGCCCTGGCGGCGCAGGGACTGGCGGTGGGCATCCTCGACGCCGACGTCTACGGATTTTCCATCCCGCGGATGATGGGCGTCACCACCAGACCCACCCGGATCCAGGACATGATCCTGCCGCCGGTCAGCCACGGCGTGAAGATCATCAGCGTCGGAATGTTCGTCGAGGGCAACGCCGCCGTCGTCTGGCGTGGACCGATGCTGCACCGCGCTCTGCAGCAGTTCCTGGCCGACGTTTTCTGGGGAGACCTCGATATCCTGCTGCTGGATCTGCCGCCGGGAACCGGCGATGTGGCGATCTCCACCGCTCAACTCATCCCGAGCACCGAGATTCTGGTCGTCACCACCCCGCAAACGGCCGCTGCCGAGGTAGCCGAGAGAGCTGGTGCGATCGCATTGCAGACTCGTCAGAAACTGGTCGGTGTGGTGGAGAACATGTCTGGACTGGTGCTGCCCGATGGCAGCACGGTCGATGTTTTCGGTTCCGGGGGCGGCCAGATCGTGTCCGACTCGCTGACTCGTTCGATGGGCACATCGGTACCGCTGCTCGGAAAGATCCCGTTGGAGATGGGTCTGCGCGAAGCCGGTGACGCCGGCGTGCCGCTGGTGATCAGTGACCCGACCAGTGCCAGTGCGCGCGCGCTGACCGCGGTGGCGGCGAGCTTGGCCGCCAGATCGCGTCCGCTGGTCGGGGTGTCACTCGGTCTCACCCCCAGCGGCCGGAACTAGCACGACCAACGTCCCGTCGGCCCGGATTTACTCCGGCGGGCCAGTCGGCCCGGATCTAGGTCCCCTCCGGATCGAACGGCGGGATCTCACCGACGGTGAGCGGCGTGGTCACCCGGCGAACCGGGGTACTCAAATCCAGCAAGGTGTTTCCCGCCGGTCCGACAGCCGCTCCTCCGGTGAGGGCACTGGACTTCGCCGCTGCCGCATTGGCCTGGTCAGCAGCCGTTCCGATCTTGTTGTTCGTCAAACCCAGAAATCCGGTGACACCACCGGCAAACTCATCCCCGAGGATGTTCTTCTGCAACATCTTTCGTGGATTCAGATCACGGAGCGACTTCAGATCCTGGTATTCCTTCAGGGACTGAAGATCAGCCACCTGGCGTCGGAGTTCCTCCAGTTCTGGACCGATCTCGCGCTTCAGGTCCTCCTGCGCGCCGGCTGCCATCGTGCGTAATTTTTTACTGGTTTCAGAAACCCAGCGCACCGCGACTGGGATGCGCTCCGGGCCAAGCACGAACACCCCGACGGCGACGATGATGATGATCTCTCCCCAGCCAAGCCCGAACATGCGGAAAGTACCTCCATCGTGTCCGGAAAATGGGCCGGAGAGTCATTCACCAATCCCTGAAGGACCAGGGATGAGCCCAGATCGGGTCCGCTGGTAAGCCTACCGGCGCCGACGGTGGGACAGGTCTTTCGCCTATTCGGCGGCCAGTGTCACATCGACGGTGAAACTGCGACCGGACCTTATCAACTCCACCGGCACCACATCGCCAACATTGTGGGACTGAACGGCCACGACCAACTCATCGGCGTTCCCGACCGCACGGTCCCCCACTTTGACCACGACGTCGCCCTCGACAATCCCGGCAGCGGCCGCAGGTGAATCGATGCGAACATTTTGCACCTGTGCACCGGCGGTGGTGCCATCGGAGACAGATCGGGCGTCCACTCCCATCGTCGCGTGTATCGCAGAACCGGTGCGGATCAGTTCCTCGGCAATGGGTTTGGCCAGATTGATCGGGATGGCAAAGCCCAACCCGATGGAGCCCGATGCATCCCCACCCAGCGTGCGGATGGCCGAATTGATCCCCACCACCGCTCCGGTGGCATCGACCAGCGCGCCACCGGAGTTACCGGGATTGATAAACGCGTCGGTCTGGATGGCATCGATGACCGCATCGGTGTCGGTGCCGGCGCCGGCCAGCCGAACCGGTCGATTGACGGCCGATACGATGCCGGTCGTGACGGTGCCGGCCAAGCCGAGAGGTGAACCAATGGCTATCACCGCGTCGCCGACAGCCAGCGCGGATGAGTCACCGATCTGCG
>JBBSRY010000460.1:0-3153 GCA_038242595.1 Mycobacteriales bacterium | reverse complement strand
GGAACGAGGATTCGGTCACTACCCGTTCATGGTGCTTCTCCACACCGGCCTATGGGCCGCGTGCATGGTTGAGGTAGTGGTTGCCGATCGACCGTTCCTGCCCTGGCTGGGCTGGCTGATGCTGGGCCTGGTCGTATTTGCGCAGTCCCTGCGGTGGTGGTGCATTACAACGCTGGGACGTAGATGGAATACCCGGATTTTTGTCATCCCCAGGCTGCCGCTGGTTGCGGCCGGTCCCTACCGACACCTCAGGCACCCCAACTATGTTGCGGTCGTCATCGAAGGTTTCGCGTTGCCATTGGTACACACCGCCTGGCTCACGGCGGTCGTTTTCACGATCACCAATGCGGGTCTGCTGTTTGTCCGGATCCGCGCCGAGAACGAAGCGCTTGCCGAGTTGGCTCAGTGCTAGACGTCCTGATCGCCGGAGCCGGCCCGGCCGGGTTGGCAACTGCCCTCTACGCGCATCGAGCCGGTCTGGCTGTAGCCGTCATCGACCCCCAGATATCCCCGATCGACAAAGCCTGCGGCGAAGGTCTGATGCCGTCTGCTGTTTCTGCTCTTCGAGAGTTGGGCGTACCGATCTCCGGAGCACCCCTTCGGGGAATCCGGTATGTGGATAGAAATTCCCGAGCTGAGGCCTTTTTCCGAGATGGTGAGGGGTTGGGTGTTCGACGAACATCTCTGCAGTACAACCTGATGCAGGCAGCCCGAGATCGAGGGATCCCCCTGTTGGACCGGCGAGTGGGTCAGGTAAGTCAGAACAGCTCGTCGGTGGCCGCAGCCGGGATGACGGCCCGATATCTGGTAGCCGCTGACGGATTGCACTCGCCGATCCGCAGTCAACTCGGAATGACCCTGCCGGCCAACCCAGCTCACTATCGGTGGGGGCTGCGCCAGCATTTCAGCACGGCGCCGTGGACCGACCTGGTTGAAGTTCACTGGGGTCCCCGAAGTGAGGCCTATGTGACACCGGTCGGCCCGGATACCGTCGGGGTCGCCATCCTTACCAGCGACAAGGGTTCCTATGCCCATGCGTTGGCTGCCTTTCCGGAACTGTCACAACGTCTGCGGGTGGCAGTGGCCTCCCAGGTCCGCGGCGCCGGACCACTACGGCAACGAACATCGAGTCGAGTAAACGGTCGGGTGTTACTGGTGGGTGACGCCGCCGGATATGTCGACGCTCTGACCGGTGAGGGCATAGCCATCTCCCTGAGTTGCGCCGACGCACTCGTCGGCGCCATTGCGTCCGGCCGGCCGGAGAGCTATGAGTCGGCTTGGCGGGAACGCACCCGTCGATATCGTTTTTTGACCAGCAGCCTGTTATGCGCCAGCCGCCGGCCGATGGTGCGAAAAGCACTGGTACCGGCCGCGAAACGGGCGCCGTGGATTTTCGGCACGGTGGTGAACCAACTCGCCAAGTGAGGTCGTTCTTGGTTAAGTGCCAGCGTCTTTGGGCACTTTGCCATTATGCGATCAATCGGATACACCCTGATGACCGAACAAGCCGGTCCCCTGGAACTCATCTCCCACGCGGTGGCCGCCGAAGCTGCCGGTTTTGACTTCGCCGTCTCCAGCGATCACTACTCTCCCTGGCTCGATGAGATGGGCCACGCGCCCAATGCCTGGGTGACCTTGGGCGCGATTGCCCAGGCCACCGATCAGCTGGACCTGATGACCTACGTCACCGCCCCCACCTTCCGTTATCACCCCACCGTGGTGGCCCAGCAAGCCGCCACCCTGCAAATCATTTCAGGCAACAGATTTACCCTCGGCCTTGGATCAGGGGAAAACCTGAATGAGCACATCGCGGTGAATGGCTGGCCGGGGGCCAACACCAGGCAGGCCCGACTGGTGGAAGCGGTAGAGATCATTTCTGGACTCTTCGATGGTGGGTACGTCAACTACGAGGGGGCGCACTATCAGGTCGACTCGGCAAAACTCTGGGATCTGCCGACGGTGCGAGTGCCGATCGGAATTGCGGTTTCCGGTAAGCAATCGTGTCGACTGTTTGGGCCGCTGGCTCAGGTGATGGTGGGAATCGAACCCAATGCCGAACTGGCCGCCGACTGGGATGCGGCGACGTGCACCCCCAACTCCCGCAAGGTCGCGCAGTTGGCAGTTTCCTGGGACAGCGATGTTGAGGCCGCTACCGAGCGGGCTCACAGATTGTTCCGCTGGAATATGACGGATTTCAAGGTCAATGCCGAACTGCCCAGCACTGCTGGATTTGCCTCGACTTCGCAGAGCGTGACTCCCGCTCAGGTTGCCGAAAACATCCCGTGTGGAACCGATGTCGGCGCAATCGTGCAAGCTGCGAAAGAATTTTTTGACGCCGGCTATACCGACCTGGCATTGGTACAGGTCGGTGGTGACCAGCAGGAAAGCTTCTTCGAAGCCGTGAATGCGGAACTACTACCGGCGCTGCGCGCCCTGTAACTATCTGCGCTCGGCAGAACATCGGTAACTCTGGCTAGAACGGACATTTTGAAATGGATCTGGGAATCTCTGGCCGCGTGGCCCTGGTAAGCGGCGCCGACTCCGGAATTGGGTGGCATACCGCTGCAATTCTTCTCGACGAGGGGGTGCAGGTGGTGATGACCGACATGGATCCGGATTCACTTCGGGAATCGGCCGCCAAGCTGGAAGTCAACGGGGCCAAGGTGCTGGCTTTTCCGGCGGATCTCACCAAGGACGAGGACGTCAAGAAACTCAAAGAATTCGTCGAGAGTCAATGCGGCGACCTTGACATCCTGGTCCAGTGCGCTGGTATTACCGGCGCCCAAGGCCTATTTCACGAGATCGATATGCAGGGTTGGATCGACACCATTGACGTGGATTTGATGGCACCGGTCCGGCTGCTGCAGGCGTTCCTGCCTGGTCTGCGTAAGGGAGGTTGGGGCCGCATTGTCCTGACGAGTTCTGAAGATGCCGTCCAACCCTATGATGACGAACTCCCTTACTGCGCCGCTAAAGCCGGCATTGTGGCTTTGGCCAAAGGCCTTTCGCGCAGCTATGCCAAAGAGGGCCTCCTGGTGAACGCGGTCTCACCGGCGTTCATCCAAACCCCGATGACCGATGCGATGATGCACAAGAGGGCGCAGGAGAAGGGCGTCTCTTTCGACGAGGCAATTGAGTCGTTTTTGGCCGAAG
>JBBSRY010000459.1:0-3165 GCA_038242595.1 Mycobacteriales bacterium | reverse complement strand
ATGGGGCAACAGATTTGGCCTGGACCTGGGTGCAATCTATGATCGAGTCGCCGACCGTCGTGACAACGGACTCGGTCGTGGAACCGACCGAAACATACGACTACAGCTGGACCGGCCCGGTCAGCGGGACTTTCGATCTGGTGGGCGTAACGCCACCGGCCACCGACGAACCGACGGTGGTGATTGACGGCAACAGTGCGACCCAGAGCGACACCGGTTACCGGGGGGTCGTCACGGGCATGCTTGATGTTCTGGCCGGCTATACCTCGAGCGGCAGTATGTGGCCCTCTGTTGGCACCTACCGGGACCTGGAAGTCGTGAGCTTCGCAACCACTGATGCCACCTACCGCACCGGGTCAGTTCCGGCGGCCGCCGACGGCACCTTCAGCCTGGCGTCCAGCAGCCCGGGAGTGAAATCGTTCCAGCTGGTCCAGATCAGCTCGGGTGCAGTATTGGCCGAGTACCGGCCAAAGACAGGGCTCGTCCGCTCCTATGGACCGGAAAGTGCGATCCCCGAAACCACTTTCACCTACGACCAGGCCCTGACTCTGCAGTCCGCTATGGTGCTGGATGACTCGAGCACAACCGCCATGCTGGTCCAGGGCTTGATCCGGATCCAAACGGCATCTGGGGCACAGACTGGCGGATTCCCGGCTGCGTCACCGCAACTCAACCCCGGCGGCGGGGGCCGACAATATTTCACCGGGAATCACACGGTGGCGCTGTACGCATTGACCAGCTACCTGCGATATGCCGACCGCGAGCCCAGTCTGGAAACACCGGTCCGTGACGCCATGGCGGCGGGTCTGGCCTGGCTCGAGGCGCAGCGCATCAAGAACGGTCCACGCGCCGGTCTCTATTCGGCGGGCTGGAGTAACGGCGTGCTGGATTGGGCCGCCGTTGAACACAATCTCGATGCCTGGCACGCACTCTCGCTGGCGGCTCAGATCCTGCCGTGCAGTCAGTGTGAACTTCAGGCCGATGATCTCAGTGCCGCACTGAGATCGGTGATGTGGAATCCACAGAACTCCCGTTTCGATCAGGGGGCTCGCTGCGATGGTCGTGACACGGTCGACCCGCTGGACGGGAATTCCTGGGGTGCAATCTTCCTGACTGCGATCGGGGATTCGGCCAAAGCCGATGCCGCGTTGGCCAACGCACAAAATTTCGCGGTTTCGCATGGCGGTACCACTGGTCACTTGGCCTACCGACCCCAACCGGCACGGCCCGCTCCGGTGCCCTCGGTGTGGGTTGAAGGTACTGCTGGGGTGGCTCTGGCCCATGCTCGCGCCGGCGATAACGCCAGACAGCTCAGCATTGTGCAGAACCTCCGAGTGCTTCAGCAATCCAACGGGTCCTTCCCGATGGCTACCGCCGCGGATGTCAACGCGAGTCTGGTGATGGACACGTCGGTGGCGGCCACCTGCTGGTTTATCTTGGCGTCACTGCCGTCGAGCCCGAATTCGCTGTGGAACCAGTGGCTTGCTGCACTGCCATAGCGACCGTTCACCGACAGCAGGGCACCATCATGGAGTGTGCCGCCGAGGGGGCGGATCACTCAGTAGCCGACGGGATGGCCGTCTGCTCGGTGGTCCGACCCGGCGATGTACGCACCAGATGCCAACCGCCAGATAATTTGCCCGCGACCGAATTGCGCCAGGTCAGTCGAGACCGTGAGCCGATGCCCGCGATTGGCAAGATCGGCGACCACCGTCTCGGGCAAACCAGACTCCAGCAAAACCTCGCGGCCGAGGTCCCAGCGAAAACGCGGTTGGTCAAGGCTGGACTGCGGATCCTGGTGGTAGTCAACGGTATTGACCACAGTCTGCAGGTGCCCCTGTGGCTGCATGTGGCCACCCATCACGCCGAATGGACCCACCGCTTGGCCGTCCTTGGTGATGAAACCGGGAATGATGGTGTGGAACGGGCGTTTGTTGGGGAACAGTTCGTTGCGATGCCCTGGTTGTAAAGAAAAGCCGGCCCCGCGGTTCTGCATAGAAATGCCGGTGCCGGGAACGACCACATGCGAGCCGAATCCTTCGTAGTTGGACTGGATGAAGCTGACCATCATGCCGTCGCGATCGGCTGCGGCCAGTAACACGGTGCCGCCGCGTTCCGGGTCACCTGCTGTGGGTAGCAACGCTTCTGTCCCGATCAGCGACCTGCGTGCGGCCGCGTACTCCTTGGACAACAATTCTTTGGCGGGCACCCCCGCATGCTCCGGATCGGCGACAAACATTTGGGCGTCGACAAATCCGAGCTTCATTGCCTCGATCTGCCAATGCAGGGCCTGAGCCGAATGTGGTGTGACAGGCGAAAGATCAAAGCCTTCAAGAATATTCAACGCAAGCAGGGCAGCGATTCCCTGGCCGTTAGGGGGGATCTCCCAGACATCGAAGCCTCGGTAGCTGGTGCTGATCGGGTCGACCCAGGTACTGGTGTGGTTGGCCAGATCCGACAGACTCAGATAGCCGGCGGTCGACTCGGCGAAGGCGGCGATCTTCAGCGCGATCTCGCCCCGGTAGAAATCGGCCGAACCGCTGGAGCCGATGCTGCGCAGGGTGTTCGCCATCTCCTGGTTTCGCCAAAGATCGCCCACCTGCGGCCCCTTGCCGTCCCGCGAGAAGGCCGGCAAGAACCCGGAATACTCCTCGCCGGTCAGCTGGTGGTGCGCTCGGACCTGGGCCTGCCAACTCCACGCGACCACCGGTGACACCGCAAAACCTTCTTCGGCGTACAACGCCGCGGGTTCCAGGAGCTCGGCAAACGGCAGCCGCCCGAATCGGTCGTGCAGGTCACGCCACGCAGCCGGCGCGCCAGGGATGGTCACGGGTAGCCAACCGCGATTGGGCAACTTGGACATCCCGAGTTCACGAAGCGTTTGCGCTGACAAGGTGGCCGGAGCCCGGCCCGATCCGTTGAGGCCGTGCACTCGGTCGCCGTCCCAGACCAGCGCGAAGGCGTCGCCCCCGATGCCATTGCTGCATGGCTCGACGACGGTGAGCGCGGCCGCGGTGGCAATGGCAGCGTCAACCGCGGTGCCGCCGCGTCGTAGAATATCCAGGCCCACCTGGGCCGCCAGCGGCTGACTGGTCGTCACCACACCATTACCGGCGATCAGGCCCTGATGCGCTCCGGGTCGTGCCAACTGGGACAAACTCAGAT
>JBBSRY010000458.1:0-3170 GCA_038242595.1 Mycobacteriales bacterium | reverse complement strand
CTGCCCACCAGCCGCCCCGCTGCAGCGCGTGCGGCTGTTCTCGTAGATCGACGCTCTGTTGTAAGTCGGTGGCCAACACACCGCCCAGATGTGCCCACGGGGCGGTGCCTCCCATGGACAGATACCGTAGTCGGCTCCGACGGCAATCTGACAATGCCGATGGCCAATCTGACAATGTCACCGGCGGTCGGTACCGGTGGACGATGCCGGGTACCGACCCTGCTCTGGAGTGTTGCCGGTCAGAATGTCGCTCCCGGCGCGATGGCTCGGCAATACTGAGATGTGTGATTGACCCTCAACCCGGCAGTAATTGCGCAGCTTCCCCGAGCCGACCGTCGATCGATCCGCAGATCGCCGTCCCGATCCAGCAGATTGACTCTCGGGTGGTCTACGCCAACAACTGGATGTCGGTGCGGGAGGACGCCATCGAATTCCCCGATGGCGCGAGAAGTATCTACGGCGTCGTCGACAAACCGGATTTTGCCGTCGTCATCGCCGCCGAAGAGGGCCACTTCCACCTGGTCGAGCAGTACCGATATGCCCTTGGCCACCGGTCATGGGAGTTCCCGATGGGTGGTTGGCCGGCGGGTAAAACGGGCACACCCCTCCAGCTGGCACAGTCAGAGTTGATGGAGGAGACCGGTTTTCGGGCCGCGAGCTGGGTACACCTGGGTCGGCTGGTACAGGCCGGTGGATATAGCTCTCAGGGATTTGATGCCTATCTGGCCACTGGCCTGGAACCGGGCCCGACCAACCGTGAGGACACCGAACTCGACATGGTCCATGCCACGGTTGTCGAAGCCGAATTCACCGCCATGATCTCCGACGGACGGATCACCGATGGGGTGACGGTGGCGGCTTACACCTTGCTGCAACTGCATCGCGCCAAGACGCCGCTGTAGCGAGTTCGGTTCCGGGTTTGTCGGTGCGGCTGATCTAGACTCAGCTGGCAAGCCCGGAGTGGAGTCATCCTCGGGTGAATCGGAATTGGGGAGACTGCAGGTGTCTGAGCGGGAAGCCGAACCCATCTCCGAACCGAATTCCCAGACCGGCGTCGGTGACGATCGGATCTGGACGATCCCTAACATCATTTCTTTTCTACGGTTGCTCGGGGTGCCCCTGTTCCTCTGGTTGCTCCTGGGCCCGGAGGAGGACACCTGGGGTTTCGTTGTTCTCGCGCTCAGCGCGATCAGCGATTGGGCGGACGGCAAACTTGCCCGGCTGCTCAATCAATACAGTCGCCTCGGCGCCATCCTGGACCCGGCAGCTGACCGGCTCTACATTCTGGCCACGTTGGTTGCGTTCGTGATCCGCGGTTTCATTCCCTGGTGGTTGGCTGCACTGATCATCGGGCGAGACGTCATTCTCTTCTTCTGCCTGCCGATCATGCGGCGTCACGGTTACGGGCCTTTCGAGGTGCATTACCTGGGGAAGGCGGCCACCTTCTGCCTGCTCTACGCGCTACCGCTGCTGCTGTTGGCGCAGGGTGATTCCTGGTTGGCGCAGATTGCCCGCCCATTGGCGCTAGGTTTCACCGGCTGGGGAGTACTGCTGTACCTGTGGGCCGGTTGGCTTTACCTGCGGCAGGTCGGCTGGGTCCTGAAGCACACTCCGGTGGTGCCGCCGGAGCTGCGGCCTACGGTGAAAAGCGTGACAGGTGGCTGAGCGAGGAACTCCGGAAAAGGCAGCGTCCGGTGGGGATGCGCCGGTGGCAACCGGATCGGATCCAAGATCTGGCCCGCCGCGGAATCTGCCGCCGCCGATGCTGGATACCTTGCTCAACGACATCCTCGATCCGGGATACGAACGAGCGGCCCAGCGGCGTCGAGTCACCGGTTCCGACACCAAGACGAAATCAACACCGGTCACCGTCAAGATCGGAACCGCGACCCTGGCTGTCGGCACGCTGGTCATCGGTCTACTTCTGGGTGTTGCCGCATCCAACACCCGAGATAATGCCCCCGGAGTGCAGGAGGCCCGCGAGGCGTTGAACCTGGATGTAGCCGCGGCCCAGGAACGGGGATCATTACTCGCCTCCTCCGCAGTCGCACTGGCCCAGGAGGTCCGTCAGGACCAGTTGGCACTCGGGGTGGGTGGGCCGATGCAGACGTTGGCCAATCTGGAAGCGCAGAATGCGCTCACCGCGGTCGTCGGGCCCGGCTTGCGGGTGACTTTGGCCGATCCGGATGCGGCTACCGGAGAGGGTGTCATCCTTGATCGTGACGTGCAGCTGTTGGTCAATGGGCTGTGGGCCTCGGGCGCTGAGGCAGTGTCCATCGGCGGCATCCGGCTGCGCCTGACCAGCGCCATCCGGCAGGCCGGCGGGGCCATTCTGGTGGATAACCGGCCCACTGCGTGGCCGCTGGTCATCGAGGCCATCGGGAACCCGAAGACGATCCATCAGAACTTCATCGGCAGCTCCGGTTTCGGTCGGTTCCAGACCTTTGTTCAGTTGTACGAAATCGGATTCGATGTGCTGGCAGTGGGCTCGCTCATATTGCCGGCGGCCGCCGGCGTGAGTCTGCAATACATCGAAGTGCCGACATCGGAGCCAGTGGCGGTGCAGACAACCGGATGATCGGAGATCAACCTTGTATGCGGTAATTGCGTTGGGTATCGGCATTGTGGTCGGTGTCCTGTTCTCGCCGACCGTTCCTGACTGGCTGGGGCCTTACCTGCCGATCGCCGTGGTGGCGGCGCTCGATGCGGTCCTCGGGGGCCTCCGGGCCAAGCTCGGGAACATCTTTGACGCCAAGGTCTTCGTCACCTCATTCATCGCCAATGTCATCGTGGCCGCGTTCATCGTCTTCCTGGGCGACCAGCTTGGCGTCGGTTCGCAGTTGTCCACCGCTGTCGTGGTGGTGCTCGGGATTCGAATCTTCGGAAATGCCGCCGCAATTCGACGGCACATCTTCAAGGCTTGAGATGGGTGACCACCAGAAACCGGTCCAGGAGCCGGCAGCAGCAATCGAGAACGATGTGCCTGCTGCCGCCGCGCCGCCGCGCTCACGGGTCGTATCCCATCTGCTGATCGGGGTGCTGTGTGCCCTGCTCGGTTTCGGCATTGTGGTGCAGGTCCAACGGGTTTCCGATGGGGACACCCTGAGCACGGCCAGACCCCAGGATCTGGTGGCCATTCTCGACGGGTTACAACGGCGCAGCGATGATCT
>JBBSRY010000457.1:0-3170 GCA_038242595.1 Mycobacteriales bacterium | reverse complement strand
TACCTCACCAACCCGTTCAGCTTCATCGTCCTGGTGGCCCACCTGCGGGCCTTGATCCGCCGCGGGGCGCCGAAACGGCCGGTATCCCTAACGGTCGGCTCGCTCGTGCTAGATCCGGTGCGCCGCACCGTTACCCGGCAGGGTTCCCCCGTGGCCCTCACACCCAAGGAATATGCCATCGTGCAGTATCTGATGCGCAACCACGATCAGGTGGTGTCCAAGGCGGAAATTCTCGACAACGTGTGGGACGCAGCTTATGAGGGCAGCGACAATGTGGTGGAGGTCTACGTGGGATATCTGCGGAAAAAGATTGATCTACCCTTCGGCACAACGACACTGACAACTGTCCGCGGCATGGGGTACTGTCTGGTTTCCGATGAGCGCTAACGCACAGGCGAGGCCAGCACGACCAAGGACACGGGCGCGGCAGGGATTCCGGGGGCGCCTGCGCACCTGGGGGGTACGCAAACAGGCGGTGGTCGCCGCTGTGACCACCATGGCCGTGGTGCTGGCTCTGGCAGGGTTTGTCTTGCTCTGGGTTCTGCGTTCCTCGCTGCTCGACAATGCTGCCGAGCTGGCCGTGCAGTACCGCTATACCGTCGTCGAACAGATCAGCGAAAACGACTCGGCGAATATCGCCGCTGACATCCAGGGATCCGGAACGCAGATAACCCAACTCCTTGACCAGGACGGGACCGTGATCGCTTCGTCCGATGATTCCGAAGAGGAAGCCTTGTATGAGGGGCCAGCCTTGGTTCCGGGGGAAACTTATGTCTCGGAAAGCCCGGGGATTCTGGGTGTCTTGGATTTTGATGACTATTTGATTGCTGCGCAGGGAGTTCGGACCCCGGACGGGGACGTAGTCGTGGTCGTTGCCGTTCCGACCTCCATTGAACGCGATGCTGTCAATACCGTGGGTTGGTTCCTGATCGGCGGTGTGCCGGTCCTGCTAGCGCTGGCCGGGACCCTGATCTGGTTCCTCGTGGGGCGGGCGCTGCGGCCGGTGGAACGGATCCGTGCCACCGTCGCCGGGATCTCCCACCAACACCTGGACGAACGGGTCGAAGTCCCCGGCACACGTGATGAGATCGAGCGACTGGCAGCGACAATGAACAAGATGCTGGCGCGCTTGCAAAGCGCCGATGAAATACAGCGGCGCTTTGTCACCGATGCCAGCCACGAGTTGCGCAGCCCGCTGGCCACGCTGACTACGGGACTGGAAATCGCCGTCGCCGATCCCAGCGGGGCTACGTGGGTCGAGACCGCAGGAATGCTGCAGACCCAGACCCGAAGGATGAGCTACCTGGTCGAGGATCTGCTGACGCTGGCCAAGATCGACGACGCTGGGCTCCGGTTTGTCATGGGAGATGTTGACCTTGATGACGTCCTGCTGGAAGAGATGGCCCGTCTGAGGACCGTGTCCCGGCATACCGTCGTAACCCGCATCAGCCCGGCCAGAATCACCGGTGACCCGAACCGGCTCGCCCAGGTCATCCGCAACCTGCTCAACAACGCTGAACGTCACGCGGCGACCACCATCTGCATCGCCCTCACCAGCGATACAGATAGTGGTACCGCGTATCTGAGCGTCGACAATGACGGGGACACCATTCCTGAAGCAGACCGAGACCGCGTGTTCGACCGGTTCGTGCGCCTGGATGTGAGCCGCACCCGCGAAAGCGGAGGCAGCGGACTGGGCTTGGCGATCAGCAGGGAAATCCTCCAACCGCACTCCGGCACAATCACCGCCGGCGAAAGCCCCGACGGACTCACCCGCTTCCACATCGCCCTCCCCCTGCAGGAAGCGGCAACTCCACCCCACCCACCGGCACCCCACACGCTGCGAGGAGCGAACGGGGGGCACTTATGACGTCGATCATCGATTCACTCGTCTCACTGTCCGGCCCGCTGGTGTACATCATCGTCGGGGTCCTTGCCTTCAGTGAAGCTGCGGCGTTCGTAGGACTGGTGCTACCAGGGGAAACAGCCCTGTTCCTGGGAGGAGTGATCGCCAGTCAGGGTCACGTAAATCTGGCCATTATGCTCGCCGTTGCCGTGGTGGCTGCCATTGCGGGCGATTCGGTTGGCTACGAAATCGGCCGGCGTTTCGGCCCGGGGCTAAAGAACAGCAGGGCAGGCCAATTTGTTGGTGCTGACAAATGGGCCAAGGGAGAGCAGTTTCTCGCAAGACGCGGGGGCGCGGCGGTCCTGCTGGGTGGGTCTGCTGCGGGCACTGGTCCCGGCGATCGCCGGGATGGCACGCATGCCCCACAAAACGTTCTTGCTCTACAATTCCATTGGCGGCACAATCTGGGCAGTCACCGTCGTGATGCTGGGCTACTTCGCCGGGCAGTCCTATAAGGCCGTCGAACAGTACCTCGGCAAAGCAAGCCTGATCCTCACCCTCATCCTTGCTGGTGCACTACTGATCGCCCTGGCAGCACGATCCGTCCTGTGAAATCCTCGCTGGACTCGGATGCGGGTGGCAAAGCTTGCGGCGCTGCCGCCGGTCGCGGCTATTAAGGCCAAACCGGGCAAGACACGGCCGCCTGCCCGGAGACGACACAGGCTGGCAAGCTGACTGTACGGCGCATCCCTGCCCGAACAAGGATCCAGCTCACCCTGGCCACCGGGTTGATTTCGATTGCTGGTGCGTACAGCCTAATAAGCAGCACCGGCTCCGAAGGCCACATCCTCGCGGCGGTCATCAATGATCCCGTCCAGACGTGGTTCCGTGAGCACCAGGATGACGAGTTCACCATCCTGATGCAGGCAGTGACCACTCTAGGACACCCAATAGTGGCCCTCATCGCCCTGACCGGTTGCGTGCTGATCAGCCGGCACGGGCCGAGACCAAGCCGGGGCCGACGAAGATCATCAGATACACCGGTAACAGCACCATCTGTGCCAGCATCAGCACAGGGGCTGCGGCAAGCAGACGATCGCTTGATCTTCCAGCCAGCCCGGAGAACACGATCACGTAATCAATGCACGGGGTGAGAAGCACCAAGAGCACTCCAACCAACAGCGCCTGATTTTCCGCCACGAAACGCGACAGGCCGAAGACGACAAGCGGAACAATTACAAAGTTTAAGGTCAGAGCCGCACCTATGAACCTGAGGTCACGCACCGCCCGGCCAATCGCCGCGAAGGCAATACCTAGGAAGGTT
>JBBSRY010000456.1:0-3173 GCA_038242595.1 Mycobacteriales bacterium | reverse complement strand
CTGCCTCCCGCGCAAGCAGGGTGCTCCGCCGCCGCCGCCGCCGCCATGGCAGTCACCACCGCCGCGCCCGCCTACCTGTCGCCCATGCTCGCCGCGCTCCTGCCGCGCCCCTGCCTCGCCGCCGTCCGCATCGCCGGTGTCACCGGTAGCACCCTCGTCCCAGGCCACCCCGGAAAGCACCGCGGAAAGCAGCAGCGCTGCCTTGACCCCGGTTTTTGATCCGGCGGACTGGCCGGAGGCGCCGGCGCCGGATCCCGAGGCCGCCGGCGACGACAGTGGTCCGGTGTGTGCCTCCGACCCGAACTACTACGACGAGGACCCCACGGGCCTGGCTGAAAATGCGATCGCGGCTTGGCGAGCGGTGGAAGTCGCTGCCAACTCGCAGGGGTTGGTGGTGTGCTTGAACGACGGCAAGCGTAGCCGCACCCAACAACAGGCCACCTACGACGACTATGTCGCCCAGTACGGCCAGGCGATGGCCGACCAATACGTCCTGACCCCGGAGAGATCTGCACATGTCACCGGATATGCCATCGATGTTCAACCGGCGGCGGCCTTCAATTGGCTGGAACAGACCGGCGGCGAATTCGGCTATTGCCGCACCTACGACAACGAGGCCTGGCATTTTGAATTCAACCGGTCCTTCGCGGCCGATGGATGCCCGGCCCGACTGCCGGCGCCGGTACGTTAGTCAATTTCCGTGGTCAAACAGTAGAAAGCGGTGGGAAACCTCCCGGTTGCCCACCGCTTGCGCTGACTCCAGGTGCCGACTGCCGGCGCCAAATTATTCGCCGAGGGTGACATTCTTTCCGACCACAGTGATGCCACCTGCGGTCACGGTGTATTTGGTCCGGTCGTGTTCATGATCCACGCCCAGTTGAGCACCGTCGGGAATGACCACATTCTTGTCCAGGATGACATTTCTCAACAGGCAACCGCGGCCGATTCGCACGCCGGGCATGACGACGGAACCCTCAACCCGAGTGCCGCCGAGAATCCGGACATTGTCCGAGATTACCGAGCGTTCGATATTGGCGCCGGAAATAATAGTGCCCGGCCCTACCATCGACTCCCGGGCCGCGCCGTTCTCCACGAACTTGGCGGGAGGTAGCGGCGGGGGCATGGTCAGAATCGGCCACTGTTCGTTGTACAGGTTGAAAATCGGATGTACCGAAACCAGGTCCATATGCGCCTCGTGATAGGCGTCCAGGGTCCCCACATCTCGCCAGTAGCCGCGATCCCGTTCGGTGGTACCAGAGACCTCATTTCGCGAGAAGTCATAGACATAGGCAGATCCGCGGTTCACAAACATCGGAATGATGTTCGCGCCCATGTCGTGGATGCTGCTCTCGTCGGCCGCATCCACCTTCAACGCCTCGATGAGCGCCTTGGTGCTGAACACGTAATTGCCCATCGACGCGTAGGCAACATTGGGATCATCAGGCACCGACGGTGGATCGGCTGGTTTCTCCAGGAACTGGCTGATCTTTTCACCGGCGTCGTCGGTGTGGATCACGCCGAAGGCAGTCGCCTCCATCCGCGGAACCCGAATGCCGGCCACAGTCACGTCGGCCCCGGAGGCGATGTGTTGTTCCACCATCTGAGCCGGGTCCATCCGGTACACGTGGTCGGCACCGAAAACCACCAGATACTCCGGATTGTCGTCGTAGACGAGGTTGAGCGACTGATAGATCGCATCGGCACTGCCGGTGTACCACCGCGGACCCAGACGCTGCTGCGCCGGCACCGGGGTGACGTAATTGCCCAGCAACTGACTCATCCGCCAACTGGTGGTGATGTGTCGATCCAGCGAGTGCGACTTGTATTGCGTAAGAACGCATATTCGCAGATACCCGGCGTTGGCCAAATTGGACAACACAAAGTCGATAAGGCGGTAACTACCCCCGAAGGGCACCGCGGGTTTCGCGCGGTCCGCGGTAAGAGGCCACAGCCTCTTACCTTCGCCGCCGGCCAATACAATTCCGAGAACTCTGGGCTTCGCCGCCATACCGCAGACCATAGCGGCACCGGAGATACATTTCTGCACCACCCTCCCGTGATTATTCGGCACTGGGCCGAATTCCTACCGATGCGCGCAGCGGTACGGGCGACGGGGCGATAGATTGCCGATCATGCGAATCGCCATTCTGACCCGAGAATTTCCCCCTGACATCTACGGCGGAGCCGGCGTTCACGTCGACTATTTGGTCCGCGACCTGCGCACCCTGGTGCAAGTGGACGTGCACGCCTTCGGTGCGGACCGTCCGGGCGCTGTCGGACACAAACCTGACCCGGCCCTGGCCGACGCCAACGCCGCACTCCAGACGCTCTCGGTTGATCTGTCGATGGTGGCTGCCCTTGGCGACGCCGAAATTTTGCACTCGCACACCTGGTACGCCAACATGGCCGGTCACTTGGGCAAGCTGCTCAAGGGGGTGCCGCATGTGGTCACGGCACACTCGCTGGAGCCACGACGGCCGTGGAAGGCAGAACAACTTGGCGGCGGGTATCGGCTCTCATCCTGGGCCGAAAAGACCGCCTATGAGGGGGCGGACGCCGTGATCGCTGTTTCCGACGGTATGCGCGCCGACATCCTGGACTGCTACCCCACTCTGGATCCGTCCAAGGTTCATGTCATTCGCAACGGTATCGATACCCAGATCTACCAGCATGTGGCCGAACGTGATTTCCTCATCGAGGCCGGCGTGGACCTGGATAAGCCGATCGTCGCTTTCGTCGGACGTATTACGCGTCAGAAGGGCGTCGGGCATCTGATTGCGGCCGCTCACCAATTCGCCCCGGAGGCCCAACTGGTGCTGTGTGCCGGAGCGCCTGACACACCCGAGATCGCCGCTGAGACAGCTGCGGCGGTAGTGGCACTACAGGCCAGCCGTCCCGGCGTGTTCTGGCTCAACGGCATGCTCAGCCTGGATCAGGTCAAGCAGGTACTTTCGGCGGCCGATGTGTTTGCCTGCCCATCCGTTTACGAGCCGCTGGGCATCGTCAATCTGGAGGCGATGGCCTGCCATGCAGCGGTTGTCGCCAGCGATGTCGGCGGCATCCCGGAGGTGGTCAATGACGGCGAGACCGGTCTGCTGGTGCATTACGACGCCGCCGACCCGGTGACATTCGAAGCCGAGATCGCGGCCAGGGTCAACGAATTGATCGCTGAT
>JBBSRY010000455.1:0-3174 GCA_038242595.1 Mycobacteriales bacterium | reverse complement strand
TAATTGATAGGACACTTTCCCTATCTAACATGGCGTCAGCTCAAGACGTCAAGAGTCAATGTGGTCACGAAGATCGTTATCCGTCTGCTTGGTAAAACTTCAGCGCTACCGGGATGGCAGTTTCGGATCGATCCCCACTACTGGAAGGATCAACTCATGTCCGACACCACTGATGATGACGCCGCCGATTCGGCAGACACGCCGTCGATCCAGCCATCAGCAACAGAGCCTGCTGCGCCCGGCGCTGCGACCGTCGGGGAGGACTACTCCCAGCGGCTCAATGAGCTGCAGGGCAAAAAATGGAAGAAGCTGCTGCATGTGCAACTGCCGTGGCAAATGCATATCCGGCACCTCGATCTCGGACGCACTCTTGATGTTGGCTGCGGTAATGGGCGCAACTTGACCTACCTGCCCAAAGGCAGCGTCGGGGTCGATCACAATCCTTATTCAGTTCAATCAGCGCGAGACCTGGGCGGCGAGGCCTATGTGACTGATGAATTCTTCGGTAACCCGGAGCTGTCCAAGCCGGGCTCCTTCGATGCGATTCTGGCCGCCCATCTCATCGAACATCTCGAACCGGCCGACGCCAGGGAAATCATGAACTCCTATATTCCGATGGTGCGACCCGGCGGCAGAGTGGTCTTCTTCACCCCACAGGAACGTGGATACGCCTCCGACCCCACCCATGTCGCATTCACCGGCTTCGACGAGTTACGCGCCCTGTCGCAGGATCTCGGGTTGGAAACGGTCAAACGGTATTCGTTCCCCTTTCCCCGCTTCGCCGGAAAACCGTTTATCTACAACGAATTTATTTACGTTGCCAGGGTCCCCAGCTCCTGATATCGCCCGCAGTAGTGGCAACTCCGGCCAAGCGGGGGTTGAATAGGTCACATGAACACTGACTGGCACGAAGAACATGTGTTGGCAAGTAACGCCAAGTTGGACGAGCGGGTGATCTGGCACACCCAGCACGCCGAGAAGTGTGCCTGCCGACCGATTCCACTCGATGTCCAACAGGAAATCGACCGCAGGGCCGCCACCTACAACCCAAACGCCGGCTAAAAACTTTGTGAAACCCCGAAAAGGCGCCCCGCACACCGCGGAGCGCCTTCCCAGGGCAGTGCTGGATTAACTCAGACGGGGCGCGCCTTGGGGGCATTTTCGGCCGTACCCGCTGGATCGGACTGGACCACATCGCCCAGTACTTTGTCGATCCGCGGCATCACCTCTGGTGGCAACACCACTTCGGAGGCCTTGACATTCTCCACGACCTGTTCCGGTCGGGAAGCGCCGACCAGTGCGGCGGCAACATTATCGTTGGCCAGCACCCAGGCAATGGCCAGCTGGCCCATCGTGATGCCTAGTTCATCGGCAATCGGCCGCAGCTTCTGCACCCGCTCCAGCACGGTGTCAGTCATGAAGCGGGTGATGGTGGAGGCCCCACCTTTTTCATCTGTTGCCCGCGATCCGGCCGGGAGTGGCTGGCCGGGAACATATTTGCCGGTGAGCACACCTTGTGCGATTGGGGACCAGACGATTTGGCTGATTCCGAGTTCTTTGGACGCCGGTACCACTTCGGATTCGATCACCCGCCACAGCATCGAGTACTGCGGCTGGCTCGAGATCAGTTGTACACCAAACTCTTTAGCCATTTTGTGGCCCGCACGCAGCTGATCGGCTGTCCACTCGCTGACGCCGATGTACAGCGCCTTGCCGGAACGGACCACATCGGCGAACGCCTGCATGGTTTCTTCCAGCGGGGTCTCGGTGTCGTAGCGGTGCGCCTGATACAGATCCACATAGTCGGTCTGGAGGCGTCGCAGCGAGCCGTCGATGGCTTCCAAAATGTGCTTGCGAGACAGCCCGGTGTCGTTAGGACCCTTGGGGCCGGTCGGCCAGTACACCTTGGTGAAGATTTCCAACGACTCGCGCCGCTGCCCCTTGAGGGCTTCGCCGAGGACGGTTTCGGCAGCACCGTTGGCGTAGACGTCGGCGGTGTCGAAGGTGGTGATTCCTGCGTCCAGAGCAGCGTTTACGCAGGCAGTGGCCGTGTCGTTCTCGACCTGCGAGCCGTGGGTGAGCCAGTTGCCGTAGGTGATTGACGAGATCTTGAGTCCGGAGTTTCCGAGATAGCGAAAGTTCATGCGCTCAACGCTAGTCCGGTGCCGGTTCGGGGCGCCAACCGGACCCGGTGAACCCGTTAACGCGCCCAAACGCCCGAGCTTGCCCGGCGATGGCTGGCCATCAAATGCGTGTCGACGATGCCGATCGCCTCCATCAGGGCATACATCGTGGTCGGCCCAACAAACGCGAACCCACTCTTGCGCAGCGCTTTTGCCAATGCGATCGATTCTGCGGAGGTGGTGCTGATATCGCTGAATGTTTGTGGTTCCGGAGTTGAGTCCGGCTGAAAGCTCCAGACGAAGTTGACCAAACCACCGTGCTCACGCAATGCCATTGTGGCGCGGGCGTTTGTGATGGCGGCTCGAATCTTGAGCTGATTGCGGACGATCCCGGTGTTCTGCATCAGCCTGGCCACATCGGCCTCGTCGAAGGAGGCCACCGTTTCCAGCTCGAAGTCGTGAAAGGCGGCCCGAAACGCCGGTCGCTTCCGCAAAATGGTGGCCCAGGACAGCCCGGATTGGAAAGCCTCCAAGCTGATTCGCTCGTAGAGTCCCTGTTCATCGCGGACCGGCATGCCCCACTCGGTGTCGTAGTACTGCCGCATCAATGGGTCGGTTGCCGCCCAGGCGGGCCGCGCCAGACCGTCCTGGCCAATGACGGTGTCGCAGATGACTGGGCCGGTGATCGGCGTTGTCTGACTCACCTGTTTATCCTGCCCCGTCGAGGAGGCGGGTCAACCTTTGGGGCCTGTCATCGCCTCGGTTAGCCTGGCAGCAGAACCTGGAGGAGTAAGTGGCAATGACGCTGCGAATTGGGATTGTGCACGAAGCCGCGGGCGAGAATCGGGTGGCTGCGACCCCGGCCACGGTGGGTCAGTTGATCGGCCTCGGTTATCGGGTGGTGATCGAATCCGGGGCCGGGATGCGTTCTTCTTTCACCGACGCCGCCTACCGGACTGCGGGCGCCGATGTGGTGGACACCGCGGCAGCCTGGAACGCCGATGTGGTCCTCAAGGTCAACGCGCCGACATCGGCCGAGGTTGCCCAGCTG
>JBBSRY010000454.1:0-3174 GCA_038242595.1 Mycobacteriales bacterium | reverse complement strand
GTCTGCTCGGCGGGTCCGGAAGCGGGGCTTCGGCCCCGGAGCCAGGACCCTGTCGACCAGGTGATGGCTGCTGCCGTCAGCACGAGGCCGGCAACACCGGGAGACAGATCGCGCTCCCGAGTCAGGAGAAGCGGAAGAAACACCTCGGCCACGGTGAAGCCGGCACCGATCAAGGCGCGAAGTGCGATCACCGTTGGTAGCCCTCGGCGAACTTTGAGGGTCCCACGAGGAAGCAATGGTGGTACTGCAACCGCCAGACCGATCAAAGCCAGAGCAATCAGCCCGGCCGCCAGAATTCCCCGTTGCTGGCCGCCGAAGTGCAGCAGCAGCGCGCAGAGTGCGGCAACCCCGGCCAGCAACACTGGTTTGCGCGAAAGGATTGCTCTGCCAACCCTCTCGCTGTGCAGATCGCGCGTTGAGTTCCGGACCATCAGGGCAGCCGGCACGACGAGCGCAGCAGCGCCGAAGAACACCCAACGCCAGCTGAAGTTCTGGACCACAAAACCGGTGACCGCCGGCCCAACCAGCGCGGGAACGACCCAAGCTGCGGCCAGGGCAGCAAAGACTTTCGGCCGAAGCCTGCTCGGGTAGATCTGCGCGACCATGACGTACAGCGTCACTCCAAGCGCCCCGGAGCCCAGACCCTGCACCAGGCGACCCAGGACCAGGATGGGCATCGACACCGCGGTTCCGGCAATCACCAGGCCCAGGAGAAACAGGCCAATGCCGATCCACATGGCTTGCTTAGGTCCTGTTCGGTCGCTCATCCGGCCGGCGATCACCATGCCGAGCACACTGGCCGCCAGGGTTGCGGCAAACGCCATCGAGTACAACGTCAACCCGTCCAATGCCTGCGCGATCACCGGCATTGCGGTGGTCACGGCCAGCGATTCGAAGGCCATCAAGCCGATTAAGGCAATCATGCCGACGGTGGTGGTTCGGTAAGGTCCGGAGAATATGGTCGATTCGGTGGAACTGGATTTTGCTTCGGTGGTCACAGGGCCATACCGATCGGCATATCGATAAGTTGCGTCGTCAGCATTGACACTCTCGTTCGGACTGGATTGGTGCAGCGATTTCCTTCCCCACCATTGTGCTGGCTCAATCGTGGTTGAGGCCAAGCAGCACCATTGCCGAGTTCAGGAAGGACCGCCAGGTTGGCTCGACATCCGGCACTGCAGGTCCGGGATGGAGTCTGTTGGTCAGTAGCACCACTGAAACCCCACTCTGAGGGAAAAGAGCGACCCGGGTGCCGGTGAATCCGGCGTGCATGACACCTGGCCCGGCGGCCAAGTCGTTCAGAGCGGCAAATCCCAACGAACGGTCAATGGCCGCCGGCCGGAGGAAGGGCGCTGAAACCGGGTCGGGATAGCACCCGGCCATCAGTGACATGGACCATTGCCAAAGGTCTTGAGTTGTGGAGAACAGTCCGGCGTGTCCGGAGACCCCGTCCAGGGCGTGAAAACAGTTGCCGTCGTTGACCTCTCCCACGAGCACGTGCCGACGCCAACCTCCGGGTGGGGTGTCGCCGCCGTCAATGATGATCGGGTAAGGAGATCCAGTACGGATCATCTGTTGTTCGTAGGCATCACCCGGGGAGGTGGCCGCCACGTCGCATTCAGCGGTCGCAGCTCCGTTGTACCGGTAGGAGGTCTGGGTGAGTCCGAGTCGTTCGTGGGTTGTCAGCAAATACTGCGGTAAGGATTCGTCGACCGCCTCCTCCAGAACCGCGCCGAGAATGATCATGCCGAGATCGGAATAGTGTCGACCGGAGTCAACCGGGTATCGCAGCGGAATGTCAGCAATCAGGTCGATGACGTCGTCACGGCCATGGGCGGCGAGATACAGGGGCTGCCATTCGTGCAGACCGGCCCGGTGGCTGAGCAGATGGCCAAGGTGGATCCGTTTGAGTTCGGGTCGACGAAATGCCGGAAGGTACCTGGCAACCTGATCGGACAGTGTGAGCCTGCCGTCAGAGATCGCCCGCATCACCCCGGTCGTGGCGCCCAGAACCTTGGTGATCGAGGCGACATCAAAGACTGTCTCCGGTGTCATCGCCGTTGAGTCGGCGACAGCGTGCCCGGACGCCGCCAGGAACTGTATCCCTCCGCGGTCTCCCACCAGGCCCACCGCTCCGGCAAAAAGTCCGGCAGTTACGCCGTCGTCGAGTACCGCGAGTGGGGTCATCGGCGGGGCTGTCTGCGCGCGGGACCCGACTCGACGACACGGCGGCTACGAACAGCCTCATAGGTCAGTTCCAAGGCCCTGACGGTGAGGCTGTAGGACGCCTGCGCGACCCCGACAAAAAGGCAGTCGATCACCGCGAGTTGGGCGATCCGGCTCGCGGTGGCACCGGATCTGAAGGTGGTCTCTCGGGCCGCAGTGACCAGGAGTTGGTCAGCAAATTCGGCGATGGGGGAGCCGGTGAAGTTGGTGATGGCCACGGTCTGGGCGCCGCTCTTTTGGGCCAACGCCAACGCGTCGCAGGTGTCGATGGTGGCTCCGCTGTGCGAAATTGCGACTGCGACATCCGCCGAGGTGAGTAGCGCGGCGGAGGTAAGTGCGGCATGCGAGTCCTGCGAGTTGAAGGCCATCACCCCGATCCGATGCAACTTTTGTTGCAGATCGGCACCGACAAAGCCGCTGG
The DNA here is from genome assembly GCA_038242595.1 of Mycobacteriales bacterium. Classification (GTDB taxonomy): domain Bacteria; phylum Actinomycetota; class Actinomycetes; order Mycobacteriales; family Nakamurellaceae; genus Nakamurella. The sequence continues at coordinate 527 of JBBSRY010000454.1, read as the reverse complement.
CTCCGACTCCGAAGATATCAACCCGCCGGGCCCCGGAGATGGCTCGCACCGCTTCGCCCAGAGCTGCCAGGTCCAACGTTCTAGCCGTGTCCTCAATAGCGCGGGCATCGGCAAAGGCAATCTTTGCCACCACCTCGGAGAGCGTGTCCGTCGGACTGATATCGGCAGTGAGGCTGACCCGGTCGGGAAAGGATGCCTCCGCAATGCTCGCCTCGCGGGTAAGAGCGGTCCGTAGCTCAGGAAAACCCGAGAAGCCGATGGCACGGCAGAACCGCAGAACGGTGGTCTCGGAAGTCTGACCAAGGCGCGCCAAGGAGCTGATGGAATTCGCCGCTATTGATGCAGGATTTGCGAGAACAGCTTCAGCAACCCGCTTCTCGGCCGGTCGCAGGGTCGGCAGCATTGATCTGATGGTGATCATTGGCGGCGGCTGACTATCCGTGCCCGTCACGAGTGGGGCTGCTGGCATACCGGTCATCATCACATGCTCCCGGCATCGTGTAAATCATTAACTTCTAAGCAACAAT
>JBBSRY010000453.1:0-3184 GCA_038242595.1 Mycobacteriales bacterium | reverse complement strand
CCCCACCGACTCCGGACCGAACAGGAGGATATCGGTTGGCCGGTAGGTGATCTCGGTGAAAGGTGTGGGGCCCTTGCTGGAAAGGGCAAACACCCGCTCCGGCGCCAGCGACTGCCAAGCCGCAGCCAAATCGGCGTGCACCGTGACATTTGCCAGATCGTGATAATCCAGCCCGGCTCGGCGCAGTTTGGTATCGGAAAGGTCGAACCCGAGCGGTTCGATCAGATGTAACTCGCATCCCGTGACGGCCGCCAGCCGAATGGCATTACCGGTGTTGGGTGGGATCTCCGGGGTGTAGAACACGACGCGAATCACACGTTCGACCTTTCGGCGTCAGGACCGAGCGGCAGGCTCGGTAAGGAACTGGTCCAGTCCCTCAATCAGCCGCTCGATATCCGAGTCGTTGGTGTAGGGCGCCAATCCGACCCGCAACCCGCCACCGACGGCGAGTCCCATCCGTTGGCCCGGCTCCACGGCGTAAAAGGTACCGGTGCCGGCATTGACCCCACGCTCGGCGAGAAACTGATTGACCGCGGCCGGTTCAACACCATCGAAGGTCATGAACAGTGTCGGCGTCCGATGTTGCGCCCGAGAGTGCACAGTAACGCCAGTCAGCGCGGCGATACCCTCTTCGAGTTTGCAACGAAGTCGCTCCTCATGGATTTCTATCGCCCGCATTGCGCAGGTCAATCGCGACGCCCGGCTCGCGCCAGGGCTTGCGGGAAGCACCTGGTCGGCGAGAAAGTCGACAGCAGCAGCACTTCCGGCGAGCAGCTCGTACGGCAGTGTGCCGAATTCGAAACGTTCCGGGACCAGGTCCGACGACGGCAGTAATTTGTCCGGCCGCAGTTCTTCCAACAGCTCAGCTCGACCGGTCAGGACTCCACAATGCGGTCCGCCGAATTTGTACGGTGAACAGGCGAAGAAGTCCGCGCCGAGCTCTTGGACGTCGACCCGGGCATGGGCCGCGTAGTGCACGCCGTCCACGTAGAGGAGCGCACCGACGGAATGCACCAGATCAGCGATCGGCCGAATCGGCGGCCGGGTTCCGATCAAGTTGGAGGCCGCGGTCAGCGCCACCAACCGGGTGCGCTCACCAATCACCGCCCCGACATCGTCGAGGGTCAGCTCGCCGGTCGTCGGATCGAAATCGATCCATCGCACGGTGGCACCGACAGCCTCGGCGGCCAATACCCACGGCCGGACATTCGCATCGTGGTCCAACCGGCTGACTACGATCTCATCGCCCGGTGCCCAGTTATTGCTCAGGGTCCGAGCAAAATCAAAGGTCAGAGCGGTCATACTGCGGCCGAACACCACGGTACCCGGGTCGCAATTCATGAAGTCTGCCAACGCTTGTCGCGCGTTGGTCACGATGTCATCCGCGACGCGTTCGGCGGCAGTCGCCCGTCCCCGATTGGAAATGGAGGACGTCATGACGCGGCCCACCGTCTCCCCGACCACCTGTGGGATCTGGGATCCGCCCGGTCCATCGAAATGCGCGATACCTGATTGCAAGCTCGGGTACAACGACCTGAGCCGAGCAACATCAAAAGGGGATGTCAACTTTTTATTCCTGACCTAAAAGTGCGGACAGCCAACTCGGTTGCTGCCAATTGACCGGTTGGCCCTGATAGATTACGGAAGGACTGGAGACCTGGCCGGTGACCGAGGTCAGCATCGCGGTGGAGCCTTGCGCCAGAGCTGCTGCCTGCGTCAGCATCTCGCCCCCGTTGATACAGGCGGCTGCGGCTTCTGCGCCGTTGGCGGTGGCAGCGTCAGCCAACTCTTGGTTCGTGTGATCGCTCGATCCGCTTTCGGCCGGCTGGAATTGTGGGTTGTAGAGCAAGCCGTGGAAGTTGGAGAAGACACCTGGAACCGAGCCTGACTTATCGGCAACACACATCAACGCGGCGGTGGCGCGGGTGGAGTAGTCGCCCGATGAGGACGCGGCATTGAGAAAGTCCAGCGGCCGATAGTTCACTGCCAGCGTCCCGCTATTGATGGCCGCCCCGAGTTCGGCACCCGACGCCTGCTCGAATTGCCCGCAGACCGGGCAGATTGCGTCCTCGTAGATGTCGATGGTCTTGGCCGGTGTTCCCACGCTGACCACAATCGCTCCGTCGGCCACTGTTGCGGTACTCAACGGCGCGGTGCCGTTGTCGGTCAGCGCCTCTTTGGATTCGGACGAGCCCAGCACGACGGCAGTGATCACGATAGCCAACACGACCACCAGTGCAAGCCCGCCCAGCAACCAGGTGGTGCGGCTCATACCGGATTGACGTGCCGCCGCCACTCTGGCCTTCCCGGTGGGGTTCTGGACGTTTTTGCGCCCCGTCGCCTGTTGGGCAGACTTCTTCTTGTTTGACCTGTTTTGCGGCGACTGTTTCGGCTCGGCGTTAGCCACTGTACAAACCCATCTGTGCTCGAATTCATCTGTTTACCGGCATCCGATCGAAACGCCAGCCTTGACGCAGGATAGTCCGCGGGTATGCCCTCCGCCGGCAGGCCAACCGTGGCAGCCCTAGCTCGCTAGGCTGGTCACGGTAGGAGACCTTTGGTTCGGCCCGAACTGCGACCTGCCGCACCCGTATCGAGAGGTTTCCAGCATGTCCGAGAACTCCACTCTATCCAAAGTTCCCAGGCCAGTGGCCTGGGTGTTGACGCTGGGCGGGCTGCTCGGTCTGGCAGCCTCCTTTGAACTCACCTGGGATAAAATCCGGCTGCTGCAGGATTCGACCTATGTGCCCGGGTGCACCATCGGCCAGAACTTTTCCTGCGGAACGGTGATGGAGAGTTCGCAGGCCGCAGTCGTCGGCTTTCCCAATTCGTTGCTGGGGCTGGTCGGGTTTGCGGTCGTGGCGACACTGGGGGTTCAGCTTCTTTCCGGCTGGCAGCCCGCCCGCTGGGTTTGGTGGGGACTTCAGGTCGGCGCACTGCTGGCGGTGGCCTCCGTCCATTGGCTGATGGTTCAAAGCCTGTACGAGATCGGCGCGCTGTGTCTGTATTGCATGCTCGTGTGGGCGGTCACCATTCCCATCTTCTGGTACGTCAGCGTGACGAATGTGATCAACGATCCAGGCAGATTGGCCGCGCTGGACGAGGACGAGGAGCCGACTCTCCCGCACCTGCACTGGCTGGTCCCCGTCGTATGGCTGGCCGTCATCGCCGCCCTGGTGACCTT
>JBBSRY010000452.1:0-3189 GCA_038242595.1 Mycobacteriales bacterium | reverse complement strand
GAAATTGCCGACGTCAAGTTGACCGTGGCTGCGCATGCTTTCTCCGGTTCGGCCACCGAGAAGATCACCGGTGCCGGTGGTTCGGTATCGGCTCTGTCGTTGCTTGCTTTTGGCCCTCGGGCCCGACTGACGTCGGGTTCGGGGGCCTTTTGCATGTCTGGCGCTCCGGTTTCCGGTGACCGCACAGTGGTTGCAGCAGTGCACAGCGGTTGCAGCAGTGCACAGCGGTTGCAGGCGTTGTGTGGAGCTGAAATCGCTGTGCAGTCCACGTCAGACCGCCCCGTCAGCTACCTCATCACCAGGGCTTGGCGTCATTGAGTACAGGTTCGGGCACTTGTTGGGTTATTGTTTGGGGTCGGGTGTGTGAATCGCGCTCCATGAGGCCCCGGGCCCAGGCGGATCTATGACGTCAGCACGGAAAAGGCCTTCTCCGGAATCGCAAGATCCCAGAGGACCCAGTAGTACCCAAGACAGATAATCATGTGTCGCTGCCTGACAGACAGCGTTGCTTGCCAAGATTGCCAGACCGAGCCGTCAGGCTTGGGAAGGCCGGGGCCTATCAAGAGGTTCCGGTGATGCCAGGAGGATCATTGCTCACCGCGTTCGTGTCGGCGTTGAAGACGCCCGACCTACGTAAGAAGATCCTCTTCAGCTTGGCGATGATCGCCATCTATCGGCTGGGTGCGACGATTCCGTCGCCCGGTGTCTCTTATAAGGCGATCAACCAGTGCATCGACGAGAGTGTCGGCGCCAGCGCTGACGTCTATACCCTGCTGAATCTGTTCTCCGGCGGCGCTCTGCTGCAGCTCAGCGTGTTCGCGCTGGGCATCATGCCGTACATCACCGCCAGCATCATCACCCAGCTGTTGACCGTGGTCATCCCGCGCTTCGAGCAGTTGAAGAAGCAGGGCCAGGCCGGCCAGGCGAAGATGACGCAGTACACCCGCTACTTGACAATTGCGCTCGGTGTTCTGCAATCCACCGCCTTCATCGCCTTGGCCATGAACGGCAGCATGTTCCCGAACTGCTCTGTCGGCGGCCAGCTGATCCCGGATCAGTCCCCGCTGGCCCTGATCGTCCTCGTCACCACCATGACCGCCGGTACGGCCGCCGTGATGTGGATGGGTGAACTGATCACCGACCGCGGTATCGGTAACGGTATGTCGCTGCTGATCTTCACCTCGATTGCTTCCCGTATCCCGTCCGAGGGCCAGAACATCCTTACCAACCACGGTGGCGTCGTCTTCGGTGTCTTCGTGGCGATCGCGCTACTGGTCATTGCCGCGGTGGTCTTCGTCGAACAGGGACAGCGCCGGCTGCCGGTCCAGTACGCCAAGCGGATGATCGGACGTCGCCAGTACGGCGGCACCTCGACGTACCTGCCGCTCAAGGTGAACCAGGCCGGTGTTATCCCGGTTATTTTCGCCACCTCGCTGCTCTACATCCCGACGCTGCTCATCCAGCTGATCGGCGGCGGCGTTGCCACTGACCCGACAACCGGTGAATACATCGGCGGCGGATGGCAGCTCTGGGTGCAGCGTTATGTGGTCGACCAGGGCGCCTGGACGCACATCCTGCTGTACTTCGCATTGATCATCTTCTTCACCTACTTCTACGTGGGTATTACGTTCAACCCCACCGAGCGTGCCGACGATCTGAAGAAGTACGGCGGCTTCATCCCCGGTATCCGCCCGGGTCGACCGACCGCCGAATACCTGCAGTATGTTCTGAGCAGAATTACCCTGGCGGGCTCGCTGTACCTGGGAATCGTGGCAATTTTGCCCAACCTGTTCCTCGAGCTCACCGGTGAAGGCAATAACCAGAACTTCCCGTTCGGCGGTACCGCAGTACTCATCATGGTCGGCGTCGGCCTTGATACCGTGAAGCAGATCGAGACGCAGCTGATGCAGCGTAACTACGAAGGGTTCTTGCGCTGATGCGATTGCTCATCATTGGTCCCCAGGGCGCCGGTAAAGGAACACAAGCAGCCTTGCTTGCGGAACGACTTCACGTTCCCCATGTTTCCACCGGAGACATTTTTCGGGCCAATGTTGGGCGCGGAACCGATCTCGGACTGCAAGCCCAGAAGTACATGGATGCCGGCGACCTGGTCCCGGACACCATCACCAGTGCGATGGTCGCCGATCGGCTTGCCGAACCCGATGCCACCGGATTTTTGCTCGACGGGTTTCCACGCAATATCCCCCAGGCACAGTGGTTCGACACTCTGCTGACCGAGCGGCGCGTCGAGTTGGATGCCGTGCTGCTGCTCACCGCTCCGGACGAAGTGCTGTTGGAACGGATGATGACCCGCGGCCGCGCCGATGACACCGAGGTGGCCATCAGCCGTCGTCTGAGCATTTACCACTCCGAGACCACACCATTGCTGGATCACTACGGCCCCAAGGTGGTGCGGGTGGACGGTGTTGGTCCGATCAGCGAAGTTCAGGAGCGCATCCTGAAAGCTCTCGGTCGGGATGACCTGAGCTAAGTTGGCAGGCAAGGGAATCGAACTCAAATCGCTGGACCAGTTCCGTAAAATGCGAGCTTCTGGGCGCATTCTCGCCGACGCCATCAAGGCCATGCGCGAGGGCGTCGAGCCCGGAATGACGACCTTCGACGTGGACGCCATCGCCGCTAAAGTCATTACCGACGCCGGGGCGATCAGCAACTTCAAGGGCTACCACGGCTTCCCGGGACCGATCTGCGCGTCGGTCAATGACCAGGTGGTGCACGGTATCCCGTCCAAGGAACGCGTTCTCGTCCAGGGAGACCTACTCTCCATCGACTGTGGTTGCATCCTGGATGGCTGGCATTCGGATTCGGCAATCTCCCTGCATGTCGGATCGGCGCCGAATGAGGCCGAAGTCGGGCTGATCCACGCTGCCGAGAACTCGATGTGGGCCGGCATCGCCGCTGCGAAAGCCGGCGGCAAACTCGGTCAGATCACCAGCGCGATCCATGACAGCGTCAAAGCCAGCGCCAAGCGGGACGGCCGCAAGTACGGGGAAGTGGCCGGCTACGGTGGGCACGGTATCGGTACCTCGATGCACATGGATCCGTTCGTGCCCAACTTTGGTGGTCAGGGCAAGGGATTACGCCTGGTAGCCGGGATGGCGCTGGCCATCGAGCCGATGCTGACTCTGGGCACCCAGGACACCCGCGAGCTCGATGACGGTTGGACCGTCG
>JBBSRY010000451.1:0-3201 GCA_038242595.1 Mycobacteriales bacterium | reverse complement strand
GCTTCCAGGCAATGGTGCGCACCAGGAAGCTGGTGAAGAACGGGGCGATGATCAGCACCAGCAGGATGGCGCGCCAGCGGCCGGATTTGAACGCGATCATGTACGCCAACGGGTAGGCAATCAGCATGGTGGCCAAGGTCGCGATCCCGGCGTACAGGAAGGAGCGCAGGAACTGCGGCCAGTAGTCCCGCAGCACCTCCCCATAGGTTGGAAAGTGCCAGGTCTGGGTGAAGCCGTCGGCCAGTGTTCCGGTCATCAATGATGTCGATGCCAGCGTGACCATTGGGATGACGAAGAAAACAATCATCGCCAAACCGGCCGGCAGCAGCAGGAACAGTGGAGTCAGTTTTTTCTGGCGTTCGAAAACCGGTGGTAATGGATCCGGTGTTTCCAGCCCGACGGTTTCGCCGACGGCGGCCGCGCCGGCCGTCACCGCAAGACCTCGGTCACTGCCGGGGCGAGGGCCGGCTGGCTGCGGCAGCGTCGGCTGATCATGACGCCACCTCTGCGGCGATAGCAATACCGTAGGCACCGGCAGCCAGGCCGAAGGTATGCGCGGGATCCCAGTGCAGACTGACCTTCTCGCCCACCTGGCGCGGGAAGGTGGCAGTGTTCTGGCTGAACACCGTCAATTCCTCATCGGTCGAGGTGCGCACCAGGTATTGGGTGGACACGCCGATGAAGGAGGCATCAATGATCTGTCCGTCGATCACATTGTGACCGACCGGCGACTGCCCGAGTTCGGCCACCTGGATCTTCTCCGGCCGGACACCGATGTCCATCTGCGGGCCGTCCGCGTGTGCTCTTGCCGCCGGCATCGCAATCCGAATGCCATCGGCGTTGAGAACCACGACGTCGCCCTGCCTTTCGACCACTGTTGCGGTCAGCAGATTCGACTGGCCGAGGAAACCGGCGACAAAAGCTGTTGCCGGGTTTTCGTACAGGTCGACGGGGGCGCCCAGTTGTTCGATCTTGCCCTTGTTCAGCACCGCGATCGTATCGGCCATCGTCATGGCCTCTTCCTGATCATGGGTGACGTGGATAAAGGTAATTCCCACTTCTTCCTGAATTCGTTTGAGTTCCAGCTGCATCTGACGGCGCAGTTTGAGATCCAGGGCTCCCAGTGGTTCGTCTAGCAACAGCACCTTCGGCCGGTTGACCAGCGCCCGCACCACGGCAATGCGCTGCTGCTGGCCGCCCGAAAGCTGAGTGGGCTTGCGCTGCGCCAGATGTCCCATATCGACCAGGTCAAGCATTTCATTGACCCGCTTGTCGATATCGGGTTCCTTGCGGCGGCGTAGACCGAAGGCAACATTCTCAAAGATCGACATATGCGGGAACAGCGCGTAGCTCTGGAACACGGTGTTCACCGGTCGCTGAAAGGGCCGCAACTTGGCCACATCCTTGTCGCCGATGAGGATTTCACCACCGTCGGGATCCTCGAGTCCGGCCACCATCCGCAAGGTGGTGGTCTTTCCGCAGCCCGATGGCCCCAGCAGGGCGTAGAACCGACCGGACTGCACGTCGAGATCAATTCCATCCACTGCTTTGAATGAGCCGTATGCCTTGTGGAGACCGCGGATCCGGAGTCCGCCACCATCGAACCGCTCTGCAGCCACGTCTGTCACGCCCCTGTCAATTTGTTGAACTGCTTTTGGTATCGCGCCTCAGTTGCAGCATCGAGGTTCATGAAAACATTTGCCTTGGAGAGGGTCTCTTCGCTGGGGAAGATTAGTTGATTCTCGGCCAACTCCGGATCATCTGCCTCGACAACACCTTTGGAGGACGGAACCGGCGTGACATAGTTGACGTAGACGGCGACCTCGGCGGCGATCTCCGGCTCGTAGTAGAAGTTGATCAACTCCTCGGCGTTCTTTTTGTGCGCGCAGGCCGCCGGAATCACGAAATTGTCGCTCCACAGGTTGAAACCTGCTTCGGGTAATGTCAGTTGGATATCCGGTGCGTCCGCTTGCAGGATCACCACATCACCGCTCCAGGCAACGGCCGCGGCCAGATCGCCGGACGCCAGTCCCTGCGTGTAGTCGTTGCCGGTGAACTGCCGGATTTGTCCGCTGTTCACCGCATCACCGATCACCGTGATCGCCTCGTTGAACTGGCTGTCGGTGAAATCTGTTGGTGTGTAACCCAGGTCAGACAGGACCAGACCAACGGTGTCGCGCATTTCGGTGAGCACCGTGATCCGGCCGGCCAAGGTTTTGTCGTTGAACAGCTGGTCCATCGATTCGACGATCATCCCGCCGGTGACGACCGGGTTGGTCGCGATGCCGGTCAGACCGGATTGCCAGGTCGCGGAATAGTTCCGACCGACGTCAAAGGGCACGTCTATCAGGGACGGAGCGATGTTGGCCAACATGTCGGGCATATTCGCGTGATCGAACTGTTCGGCGTAACCCAGGCTGATCAGTCGCGCCACCATCCAGTCGGTGACCACAAAGACGTCTGCGGTAATAGTTTGGCCGGCCACGATCTGCGGGTGGATCTTGGAGAAGTAGTCGATATTGTCGTTGACATCCTCGGTATAGATCACCTCGATGCCGGTCTTTTCTTGGAACTGCACCAGTGTCGGGTGGATGTTCGGGTCGTCCTCACTGACGTCCATATAGCCCTGCCAGTTGGACCAGTTCAAGAATCGCTCGGTGTCGGAACGGTCGGGCACGCTCGGGGTGCCGGGCCTGGCCGCCTGGATGCCACAGCCTGCCAGGAGGGCTGCGGCGCCGCCCAATCCGGCCGCCTGCATGAGTGCGCGACGAGAAATTCCACGTGGCACCGCCCTGAACGGGTTCAGTCCACTCAGCGGGCGCGGGCCCGGCCGGCCGGTCATAACGTCCGGCCTGAAACACAAATCACTGGTTGCCTCCAACACGATCGGGATGACAAAAAGGCAGGTAACTGCCGCAGGCGGCCACCACGCCGTGGTTGAACCTGCCGATACTGACACTCGGTCACCCAAATGGGCAAGGGTTTTCGTCGCACGCTCACGTGACGGCAACGAAAAACGACAGTTGTTTGCGGCCTGACAGTCGGTTTGCGTCCGGCCGTCAGCCAGGCCGGGATTCAACCTGAAGTCGCACCGGCACCGGCGGCGGCTCGGTACGATTTCGACATCGTTACGCCTTCTGGACGAGCGTATTCGTATCAAACTTCGATGATGGCGACGGATTCACTTGCTTTCTGGGCTGG
>JBBSRY010000450.1:0-3201 GCA_038242595.1 Mycobacteriales bacterium | reverse complement strand
TGAGGCTGTCGACGATCCGTCCACAAGTGAAAAATTGTGCACACTCGACCGGGCTCGTCACGCCGGCCGGATTGATCTTTGTGATGGTGATCCGATGCTTCCCGCCATCAACACCCTGCTTGACCTGGTACTGCCGCGCCCCTGCCCAGGGTGCGGCGGACCAGCGCCCTGGTGCGATGCCTGCGCCGGATTACTCAGGGGGCGCCCGCAGCGAATCCAGATGCCCGAAGGGCCGACGGCGGCGTTGACCCTCGTGGCACCGGCCTATGCGTTGTCCCGCTACGGTGGCCCGGTGCGCGCGGCGATCCTGGCCGGAAAGGAAAAAGGCCGTCACGATTTGCCACCGCTGCTCGGTCATGCTTTTGCTGCCGGGCTGGAGCGCTTGCTGCTGATCAGCGTGATCACCGAGCCGGTATGGTTGGTCCCGGCGCCTTCGACATCGTCATCGGCCCGACGTCGGGGTGGCGACCCGGTGACCAGGATGGCAGTGGCAGCGGTTCAGATTTTGCACGAAGGCGGCCGGAAAGCAGGCGTAGCACCATGTTTGGTCACCGCATCCCGGGTGCGGGATTCGGTGGGCCTGGACAACGCCGAGCGGCTGGCGAACCTGCAGGGACAAATCAGATACCGGCTGGCGGCCGCGGCTCCGCGAGGTCAACCGGTGGTGCTACTCGACGATGTCCTCACCACCGGAGCTACTTCGGTGACCGCATGCCAAGTGCTCTCCAAGGCCGGTCACCGAATTCAGGCCGTGCTGGTATTGGCCGCCGTTCCGCCCACAACATGAAGGAACAGTGTGCTGACCGGGAGGTTTTAGCGGGCATCTTCCGGCACGCTGGGTAATTCCCGCTTTACCCCTTGCTAAGTTGGCCCTTTCGCGTAGGTTCGGAAGTGACATCCCGGATCATCGGCGAGCGTCATCGGCAGTCTTACGCAGTGCTCTTTTGGGTAAGCGGGCGTCTGGCTTCATCGGCGGAACGGGTGTGTTGTTCCACCTGCATGAGTGCGCCGATCTACCACGAGATCGGGCAGAGCGAAAAGGCCAGGAGGAGATGTGGACATCGTCGTTACTGGGCGCAATGTCGAGGTTCCGGAGCACTACCGGACCAAGGTTGCGGACAAATTGGGCCGCTTGGAGCGTTATGACTCCAAGATCGTCCGAGCGGAGATCGAACTCGCGCATGAAACCAATCGACGTCAGGCCAAAGTGTGCCAGAAAGTCGAAATCACTCTCGTTACCAAAGGTCCGGCCGTTCGCGCCGAGGCCAAGGCGGAGAATTTCTATGCCGCTCTCGAACAAGCCGTGGACAAGCTTGAGACGAGGGCCCGCCGGGCCGCCGACCGGCGGCACCACAAACGCCACGACCGAACTCCGATCAGCGCCGTCGTCGACGGTTCGGGAGAATTGGTCGAGTCCCTTCTGGATTCGGTGTCCAGTCAAGGTGATTCCGATGAGGTCGATCACCGCGACCACAGCGCGTTCGACGAGGACGTCGACGACAGCGACTTCGGCCAGGGCGCCGATGGTGGTCCGGGCCGGGTAGTCCGGGTAAAGGACCATCCGGCCGAACCGATCACGGTTGATCAAGCGCTGTTCCAGATGGAACTGGTCGGTCACGACTTTTATCTGTTCAACGATGCAGACACCAAACTGCCGACTGTGGTGTATCGCCGGCACGGGTTCGACTACGGGTTGCTACGACTTGCCTGAGTGCTTGCCTCTGACCAGGTGATGACGCAAGAGAACTGATTCAGCGCCGTGCCACCGGGTTTGCCACCTTTGCCTGCATCCGCTGACAGTGGACGCAGGGAGTTGGCGGTCCCGGCGGCACGGCTTTTTGCTGATCAGCCGGGCGAGGCGGGCAGAGTGGGTCGGCGCCGTTGGCAAATCGCGCTCGAGCACATCACAATTGCGCATACCATGGGGTGGCCGGAGTTTACTTCGGTCATCCAGCTGTGCCTGATCACGCCGGATGCGCCGTGAAAACGCCGCAGAGTGTGTGCGTCGGCACGAACTGACAAAGTTTTCTATTGACGACAGGGTGAACACGTGGTTCTGTCCCGACTGCTACGAGCAGGCGAGTCCAAGACGGTCAAGCGCCTTCGCGCCATTGCCGATCACATCAACACCCTTGAGGACGACTATGTCGATCTCACCGATGATGAGCTGCGCGAGCAGACGGACAAATTTAAGAAACGCTTTACTGATGGCGAGACGCTAGACGATCTGTTGCCAGAAGCCTTTGCGGTCGTGCGCGAGGCCGCCAAGCGAACTCTGGGTCAGCGGCACTTCGACGTGCAGTTGATGGGTGGTGCAGCTCTGCACCTGGGCAATATTGCCGAGATGAAGACCGGTGAGGGCAAAACCCTGGTCTCGACTCTGCCGGCCTACCTGAACGCGCTCGCCGGTGACGGGGTGCATGTGGTCACCACCAATGACTACCTGGCCAAGCGCGATAGCGAATGGATGGGCCGGGTACACCGTTTCCTCGGCCTCAAGGTTGACGTCATCCTCTCTGCGTTGACGCCGGCGCAACGCAAGCTTGCCTACGACGCCGATATCACCTATGGCACCAATAACGAGTTCGGCTTTGACTTCCTGCGCGACAACATGGCCTGGTCCAAGGACGCACTGGTGCAGCGCGGTCACAATTTTGCCGTGATCGACGAGGTCGACTCGATCCTCATCGACGAGGCCAGGACCCCGTTGATCATTTCCGGTCCGGCCGATCAGTCCTCCAAGTGGTACAGCGAATTTGCCCGACTGGTTCCGCGGCTGAAGAAAGAAATCGACTACGAGGTCGATGAATCCAAGCGCACCGTCGGGGTGAGCGAGGATGGTGTCGCCAAGATCGAACAAGCGCTGGGCATCGACAATCTGTACGAGTCGGTGAATACCCCACTTGTCGGTTTCTTGAATAACGCACTCAAGGCCAAGGAGCTGTACAAGAAGGACCGCGACTACATCGTGGTCTCCGGCGAAGTACTGATCGTCGATGAGTTCACCGGTCGCGTGTTACATGGTCGTCGTTACAACGAGGGCATGCACCAGGCGATCGAGGCCAAGGAGGGGGTGGAGATCAAGGCCGAGTATCAGACCTTGGCCACGATCACCCTGCAGAACTATTTCCGGCTCTACAGCCGGCTCTCCGGGATGACCGGTACCGCCCAGACCGAGGCTGCCGAGCTCTCGCAGACCTA
>JBBSRY010000449.1:0-3201 GCA_038242595.1 Mycobacteriales bacterium | reverse complement strand
ATCAATAGGCCACCGGTGGCACCGACCGGCACCGCCACCGTGAGCATGTCCCGCCAGGAGGTCACCACCCCGGCGCTGAGCTGCCGGAGCGATTCGACACTGGGCAGCAGTCCACCCGCCGCCGAACTCGGCGTGGCCAGCGCGGCCCCGAACAGCAGATATGCCAACACCGACAGGGTGAGAGCGACCGGGCCGGACCAGCGGCGCAGGGTTACCGCGTAGGCCACCAACCAACCGATCAGCGCGCCTCCCACCGCGGCCGCCAGCCATCGAACTCCTCCATAGACCTCGGCATAACCCAACGAACCGGCCGCTACCAACACACTGATCACCAGTGAATTGGCTGCGGCCGGACCCGCTTTCCAGCTGGTGTGACCGGCCCAACGACTGTTCATCACCGCACCGCCCGCAATGCCCGACCCAGATCGGGCAGATCTCCCACGGTCACCACCGCAGCGGCGCCGATGCTGCGCAGACCGATTGGTGAACCGGTCACCACTCGGACCGCGATCACCCGTACCGCGGGCGGGAAACAATTGGCCGCGGTGCGGATATCGGTCAAGGTGGGGGTCGAACCACACAGCAGTACGGCGACCGATACTTCCGGGACGGACCGGGAGGCATGCTGAGCGACGGTGACCAGATTCGGCGCTTCCTCACCGCTATGCACTCCGGACATCTGGTCCAGCAAGCGGCGGGCCGTACCGGTGGGCAACGGGCGCTCATCGGTGACCACCGATAGCGCCCGCTCCTCCCGGAATGATTGCAACCCCAGGGAGGCGCAGGCAGCAACGGCAATTTCGAATTCGGCGGCATCGGTGTAATCCGATTGCCTGGTACTCAACGCGACCGCCAGATGCGAGCGCCTGGTCTCCTCGAACTGCCGCACCATCAGGGCACCGGTGCGGGCCGAACTACGCCAGTGGATATAACGACGATCATCGCCCGGCACATATCCGCGCAACGCATGGAAGGACACATCATCGTTGGAAATGGCCTTGCTGGGTTGCCCTTCCAGGTCGCGAATGAAGCCTGGCGCCGTGCGATCCAGTGGCACCGTCGGTGGGTGCACGTAAAGCGGTTCCGGATCTGTCCACAGCAGCACCCGGCGGATCACCCCCAGAGCATCTCCCCGCACCGAGCGCGCCGGGCCGACGGTGATGATCCCGCGCCGTTCGGTCGGTATGTCGAACAACGCTACGTGGACAGCGCCGCCGCGCAGACTTGGCACCATCAGGGTGCGAACGTGAGGGCCGATCGGAAGTTCGATGCGTACCGGCAGCAACCGGTGCACAGCGGTATTGGTGATCCGCACCCGTCCCTGGGCCGGTTGACCCACCACCACTCGCTCGTGGTGAAGGTCGATCAGCACGCGATACCGGGAACGACCCAAGGCGAAGAGAATTGCCATTACCAACGCCGCAAGGCCGGCGGCGGTTATGACGCCGAATTCCTGCCACCCCTGCCACCGGCTCAGTACTGCCGCCAGTAACGAGGCCGCCAAAATTGACCAGCCCAGCCTCGTGACGCAGGCCAATAGCCGCGCCGGCGCCGAACGCCGCGTGCGGGCCGGCCCGATGACCTCGGGCGGGATGGTAGAGCTCAAGTCAGCCTCGCTGCTGCGGCGGCGAGACTTCGGACATGATGACCTTCAGAACATCATTGACCGTGGTACCGGCGAATTCTGCCTCCGGCTCGAGCAAAATACGATGCGCCAGTACAGGTTCCACCAGTTCCTTCACATCATCCGGGGAGACGAAATTCCTCCCGTGGGCGGCCGCCCACGTTTTGCTCGCGCGGATCAGTGCAATGGCCCCGCGTACCGACACTCCCAGGGTGGTCTGCGGCGCGGACCGGGTTCGTTCGGCAATGAAGGAGACGTATTCCAGGATTGACTTATCGACGTGCACATTGGACGCCACCGCGACCATATCGACCACCGCCTCGGTGGTGATCAAGGGTGACACCACCTTGGCGCTGGATCTGGTGCCGGCGGCGCCGAGAATCTGCACCGAAGAGGCGTGATCCGGGTATCCCAGCGAAGTTTTCATCAGGAAGCGATCCAGTTGCGCTTCGGGCAACTTATAGGTGCCGGCCTGTTCGACCGGATTCTGGGTGGCGATGACCATAAAGGGATTACCGACCTCATGGGTGACTCCATCGACGGTGACCTTGGATTCCTCCATCACCTCCAGCAGCGCCGACTGCGTCTTGGGCGACGCCCGGTTGATCTCGTCGGCCAGCACGATCGAGGCAAAGACCGGACCTTTGTGGAACTCGAAATGCGAGGTCTGCTGGTCGTAGATGGTCACCCCGGTGACATCGGAGGGCAACAGGTCGGGGGTGAACTGGATCCTCGACTGGGATCCTTGAACGGTGGCCGCCAACGCCCTGGCCAACGAGGTTTTTCCGGTACCGGGGAAGTCCTCCAGCAGCATGTGGCCCTCGGACAACAGGCAGGTGAAGGCGAGTCCGATGGCCCGTGGCTTCCCCAACACCACCTGAGAAACGTTTGATACCAACTTGTTGAATGAATCTGCGAACCACTGGGCATGGTCGGTGGTCATGGCCATCGGGTTACCTGCATTTCTTTGCCGGGTGCTGGTGAAATCCAATTGGTCACCATGTCAGTGACTCGTTCGTCGAAAAGACCCCGTCGGTGCAGGTAACTGTCACCGTGTCGCCGGGTGTGCCGTAATACCAAGGGGTGGTGAGGGAGCCGTCACCGTTGAGATCTGCGGTGAAGGTTTCGGGGTCAAACGGTTTCGGCGGCGCTGCTGCGGTGGCGGTGCAGGTTACGGTGGCGCTCGATTGGAAGCCGACACCGACGATCTGCAGATAACGGCACTGCGGTACGGCGCAGCCGGGTTGGCCGTTGGCATCACCGGTTTTCGTCAGGGTGAGCTGCGGTGTGCAATCAGCAATGGCGCCTTCAGCTGATACCGGCAAGCTAACTCCACCCGCGCTGTCCAACCCGCGGACCAGGATCTTGTACGGGCCGGATCCGCAGCTGCCGTTGAAAGTGAAGGAGGTGACGCCGTCGGTGCTCCACGTTTCGCCGTTGTCGGTGCTGTACTGGGTTCGCATCGGGCCGCGGCCGTTATCCGGCGGCGGCGACCAGCTCAAGGTGATGGAGGTGGTGGAAACCGCGGAGATGGTGGGGGCGGTGGGCACCTGTACCGGCCCATAAGGGGTAACAGT
>JBBSRY010000448.1:0-3208 GCA_038242595.1 Mycobacteriales bacterium | reverse complement strand
GCCGACTGCGTGCCAGGCACCGGGATCGAAGTTCGGTTCCTGGAACCGGGACAAACGTTGCAGTACAACATCCGCTGGTCCGGAACTACCTCGACCCCGGGTTGTGCCACCGACCGGGTGCCGGTGCCAGCGGGTGAATACAGAGCCGAGGCGCGGCTCGGACCGGTGGTGTCGAGTCAGGCCGTCCTCACTTTCCAGTGAGATCTCCCCGGAGCTCGAATCGAGTCATCTTTCAGGACGGTAGACCGAGCCGGCGGTAGCGCTGATGTCGAAGCCGGGTCCGTTCTGCGGCCGGCACCGTCATCAGCACATACAGTTCGTCCGCCAGCGCATGTCCCAGGCGTCGACAGAATTCGGCCGGCTCGTCGGCCGCATCGGGCAATTCTTCCACCACCAGGTCAATGATGCCGCCGGCCAACAGATCTGCTGACCGGACGCCCTGATCGGCCGCCATCTGCGGGGCGTGGGAGGTGTCACGGTGCACGATCGCACTGGCTCCTTCCGGCGGCAGGGGCGATAGCCAGCTGTGCCGAGCCGCTATCACCCGATCGGCCGGCACCAATGCCAGAGCGCCGCCGCCGGTGCCCTGGCCGAGCAGCACCGATACGGTCGGCGCTTCCAATGTCACGAGTTCGGCCAGGCAGCGTGCGATCTCGCCGGCCAAGCCACCCTCTTCAGCTTCTTTGGACAGCGCCGCACCGGGGGTGTCGATGACGGTGACGAGCGGCAGTTGCAATTCGGCGGCCAACCTCATACCGCGACGAGCTTCGCGCAGCGCTGCCGGCCCCATCGGTGCTTCGGAAGTCTGCCCCTGTCGATCCTGGCCCAGCACGATGCACGGAGCCCCATCAAACCTGGCCAGCGCCAACAGGATTCCCGGGTCAACCTCACCGGTGCCGGTTCCGTTCAGCGGCACCACATCGGTGGCTGCGCTGCGCAACAAACGTCGCACGCCCGGCCGATCCCGCCGACGGGACCGGGTGATCGACTCCCAGGCGGTCTCGATAATCTTCGGAGCGGCAAGCGGCTGGGTGAGCGAGGGAGTGCTTCGGTGACGCGGTGCCAACAAGACATTGAGCACCCGATCAGCGATACCGGCCAACCCGGACGCCGGCAGTACGGCGTCGAGAAGTCCATGGGCATAAAGATTCTCAGCAGTCTGCACACCGGCCGGAAACGGCTCGTGGTAAAGCGCCTCGTAGACTCGCGGCCCCAGGAACCCCACCAGTGCGCCGGGTTCGGCCACTGTCAAGTGCCCGAGAGACCCCCAGGAGGCCAGCACTCCACCAGTGGTGGGGGAGCGCAGAAAGACCAGGTAGGGCAGTCCGGCTGCTTTATGGGCGGCTATCGCGGCGGAGATCTTCACCATCTGCAGGAAGGCAACCGTGCCCTCCTGCATTCGGGTGCCACCGGAGACCGGTGAACCCAGTAGCGGAAGTCCTTCGTCGGTGGCCTTTTCGATGGCCAACACCAATCGTTCGGCAGCAGCTACCCCAATGGATCCGCCGAGAAAGGCGAATTCACAGGCAATCACAGCCACTCGTCGGCCGCGCAGCAACCCTTCGCCGCTGACGACGGACTCGTCCAGACCGGTTTTCTGCCGCGCTGCCTGAATCGAGGCGGCATAATCGGCCGACATTTCGACCTGGACCGGCGCCACGTCCCAACTGAGGAAGGTGTCGGCGTCCAGGAACAGGTCGATCAACTCCTTGGCGCTGGTTCGAGCCGGCGCGATCATAGGTCAAGCCAGGAAAGAATTTTCACGGCATCGCCATCCAGCAGCGGTGGCGCCAGGTGGTCGAGTTTGGTGGTCTCGGTCTCGGTACCGTCGACCGCTTGGAAGAACCGCAATGGGGAGCCCGGAAGCGTGACGGTCCCCAGGGTTTCGTGCTGCACATCGACCAGGAGATGCTGTGATCGCGTCTGATCCCAGTCATAGACCTCCTGCAGATTACGCACCTTGCCGGCCGGGATGCCGGCCTTGGCCAACCGGGCCAGCAACGGTTCAGGGTCGGTATCGGCGAAAACACCCTCGACCATCTGGATCACCTGCTCCCGGTGTGCCACCCGCTCCGGGTTGGTGGCAAAGCCATCGGCAGCAGCGTCCAATCCGAACTCAGCGCAGAATGCCTTCCACAGTCCCTCACTGCCAACAGCAATCTGCACCGAACCGCCGCGGCAGTGGAAAAGCCCGTAGGGGCAGATGGACGGATGATGATTACCTTGCGCTTTGCCGACCTCGTTACCGACCGTCCAGCGAGTGCCCTGAAATGCGTGCACTCCCACCAGAGATGCCAGCAGTGAGGTCCGAACCACCTGACCCTGACGGGTTTTCGCGCGTTCCACCAAAGCGGCCAGAATGCCCACCACCCCGTAGATACCGGACAGCAGATCCCCGATCGGAACGCCAACCCGCTGGGGGTCATCCGGTCCGGAGCCGGTCAGTGACATCAGACCGGATTCGCCCTGGGCAATTTGGTCGTAACCGGCCCGTCCACCTTCGGGGCCGTCGTGGCCGAATCCGGAGATCGACAGCGTCACCAAACTGGGATTAAGTTCGGCGACCACGGTGGTGCCGAAGCCCAGTCTTTCCAGTACCCCGGGGCGGAAATTTTCGATCAGCACGTCTGCTTTGGTCAGCAGGGCGGTGAGCACTTCCCGTCCGCGGTCGGATTTGAGGTCCAGCGCGATGGATTCCTTGTTCCGGTTGCAGGACAGGTAATAGGTGCTCTGCCGATCGGCGCCGTCCGGTGTGATGAATGGAGGACCCCAGCCGCGGGTGTCATCGCCGGTGCCGGGGGACTCGACCTTGATCACTCGGGCACCGAGGTCGCCGAGGATCATGCCGGCATGGGGCCCCGCCAGGGCGCGAGAAAGGTCGATGACAACGATGCCGTCCAGTGGTCCGGCGGCGGTGTCAGTGCTGGTGTTCTGGTCTGGAGTCACCCGTCCACGGTACTGCGAATGCCTTTCGCCGCCGGTCGGCGGGGTCGCCGCGTCCTTCCTACCTTTTGCAGTCGCAGAGCGGAATCGCCGCGTAGTCGATCTCTTGAGCGCCAAGTGCTACCGGCTCCGCTCCGCCTGCTGCCGCCGGCGCCCACGGACGGTTGATTCTGAGTTCCGGGCGCCGCAGGATGACGGGATGACTACACGTGAGCTCGGCGCAGTGTTCCGCCCCCAATTGCCTCCCGAACGGCTGCGTTCGCTG
>JBBSRY010000447.1:0-3210 GCA_038242595.1 Mycobacteriales bacterium | reverse complement strand
CTCGTCCGGATGGGCGTGTACCGCCAGCAGTCGCCAGGTCATGGTGCCCAGCGTAGAGGCAGCTCACAGTGCCGAAGCATCCTGTTAGACCTTGCCTCCCAGATCCAGATGCGATCCGGGGATCGCTCCGAGCAACGCTTTGGTGTAATCCTGTCTGGGGTTCGCGAAGACCTCATCGGTGGTCGCATGCTCGACGATCTGCCCGTTCTTCATCACCAGCACATCGTCAGCAATTTGCCGGACCACTGCCAGATCATGGGTGATGAACAAGTAGCTCAGACCAGCTCGGCCTGCAGATCGTTGAGCAGGGTGAGCACCTGAGCCTGCACCAGCACGTCCAGTGCCGACACCGCCTCGTCACAGATCACCACCTCCGGATCCAACGCCAATGCCCTGGCGATGGCCACCCGCTGTCGCTGCCCGCCGGGCAGCTCATTCGGGAACCGACGCATGGCGGTGGCCGACAGGGAGACCTTGTCCAGAAGTTGACGGACCTTCTTGTCTCGACTCTTCTTGTTCCCCACCTTGTGGGTGCGCAGTGGTTCCTCGATGGTGCGGTAGATCGAATACATCGGGTCCAGTGAGCCATAAGGGTTTTGGAAGATCGGCTGCATCCGTCGACGCAGCGCCAATAGTTCCCGGCCCCGGTACTGGGAGATGTCATGTCCGTCGAAGAACACGCTGCCCTCGGTGGGTGGCAGCAGTCGCGGCACCATTTGGGCCACCGTCGACTTACCGGACCCGGACTCCCCCACAATTGCTGTGGTGGTGCCGCGCTTCAGCGCAAATGAGACATTGTCGACGGCCTTGAAGGAGCTACTCGACCCCGGGGCGCCACCGCGGATTTTGAACACCTTGGTCAGGTTCTCAACCACGATCACGTTGTCCGGCAATGACTTCTTCAGCATCTCACCCGGGAGCGCGTCTTCCAGGATCGTCTCTCTGGCCACCTCTTGCGCGGTCTCGACTGCCTCCACCTTGACCTGAGTCCGTATCAGGGACGACCGCATGCGCTGGGAGGCCAGCGATGGCGCCGAAGCCACCAACCGCTGGGTATACGGATGCGGCGGGTTGAGCAAAATTTCCATCGCCGGGCCGGACTCGACCACCCCGAGTTCGGCGGTCAGGTGATCCAAGTGAGTCAGAATCTGTTGCTGGACAGTCACATCCAGCGCCGGGGTCGGCTCGTCGGCAATGAGCAATTTGGGCCGGGCCGCCAGCCCGATCGCGATCAGAGCCCGCTGCCGCATCCCGCCGGAGAACTCGTGCGGGTATTGCTTGGCCCGGCGGGTGGCATCGGGCAGACCGGCTTCGCCCAGAAGTTCGACCACCCGGGCTTTGGCTGCCTTACCCTTGGCCTCGCCAGATTCTTGCGCTCAAACACTTTGTACGCCGACGAATCCGCCGTATGCCCCAATCGTCCGCGTCGAACCCGGTCTATTTCCTCCGTCAGGATGCCTTCTCAGCTGCCAGCAGCGCATCTCGCTGGACTCGACGGATTCGTTGTTCGTCGGGATCAGGCACCGGCACCGCAGCAAGTAGCCGCCTGGTGTAGTCATCCTGCGGATCGGTCAGGATCTGCTCGGTTGTTCCGACCTCAACCAGTCGGCCATGACGCATCACCGCGATCCGGCTGGAAAGGATTTCCACGACGGCAAGGTCATGGGAGATGAACAAACAGGCGAATCCGATATCTCGCTGTAGTTCTTGGAACAGTTCCAGCACCCGCTGCTGCACCGAAACATCCAGTGCGGAGGTCGGCTCGTCGGCGATCAGCAGTTTCGGACTCAGCGCGAGTGCTCGGGCGATGCCGACGCGCTGCCGTTGCCCGCCGGAGAGTTCATGGGGGTAGCGGTTGCGCAGCGCGCGCGGTAACTGCACCTGGTCCAACAGGTCCTCGACCTTATTGCTCAATTCCTTGCCACTGGCCAGTTTCCGCAGCAGCAACGGCTCCCCGATTGATTCACCGATCGGCAACCGTGGATTAAGTGAAGAACCCGGGTCCTGGAAAACGAAGCTGACATCCCGACGAACATCGCGCAACTTATCCTTGGAGATACCGATCATCGAAGTGCCAACGACCTCGGCCGTGCCCTCGACAAACTGCAACAGCCCGACCAGCGCGCGACCGACTGTGGTTTTACCGGAACCGGACTCGCCGACCAGACCGACCACCTCGCCCTGACCAACTGCCAGGGAGATGTGGTCAACTGCCCGAAACGCCGGGAGCCGACCTCGTTTGGGATATTCGATCGAGACGTCATGCAGGTCAACAACCGCCGGCACGCCGCTCTTCGGACCAGCGGCAGCACTCGGATCCAGATGCGAGGTTGGCGCCGGCATGCCGGCGATCTCACCCTTGACGTAGGTGCCAAGATGCGGCACCGCGTCCAACAGCGAGATCGTGTATGGATGCTGCGGGTGGTGAAACACCTCATCGGAGGTGCCTGACTCGACAGTCCTGCCGTCCTTCATCACCAGCAACCGGTCGGCAAGATCGGCCACCACACCCATGTCGTGGGTGATCAGAACGATGCCGGCATCGATGCGATCACGTAGGTCTCGCATCAGTTTCAAAATTTCGGCCTGGACGGTGACATCGAGCGCGGTGGTGGGCTCATCTGCGATCAGCAGTTCCGGATCGCAGGCCAGCGCCTGGGCGATCATCGCCCGCTGTCGCTGTCCACCGGAGAGTTGGTGCGGGAAGGAATCGATGCGGCGTTCCGGTTCCGGGATCTCCACCATTTTGAGCAACTCGATGGCGCGCCGCCGAGCGGCCTTCGGCGCCATCGCCTGATGACTACGGAGCATTTCGGCTATCTGAAAGCCGATGGTGTAAACCGGGTTCAAGGCCGTCATCGGCTCCTGGAAAATAACCGAAACTTCTCGTCCACGGATGGATCGCAGCATTCGCTGGTTTGCTCCGACCAGCTGCTTGTCACCCAGCAGAATTGATCCGGTGACGTGGGAATTCTTCGGCAACAGGCCCAGCAGGGACATCGCGGTGGTCGACTTGCCGGAGCCGGATTCACCGACGATGGCAAGTACCTCCCCTGGCATCAGGTCGAAGTTGCCGCCGATCACGGCCGGATACCAGATGCCGTCCACCCAGAATTCGACACCAAGATCGCGGACCGACAAGATGGGTTTTTCCGCCCCCGACTGTTCGGTGAACAACTGCTCGGATCCCGTCGGTTGCTCGGGAATGTT
>JBBSRY010000446.1:0-3216 GCA_038242595.1 Mycobacteriales bacterium | reverse complement strand
TCCATGTCCTGGCCCCAGGCGTTGTGAACACGGGGATGGCAACAGCCGGCCAGAGCGATGCAGATCGTGCGGCCGTGGCGGCAGGATTGGCCATGGGCAAGACTGTCGAAGCTGCGGAAATCGCCGAGCTGGTAGCTTTTCTGGCCACTGATGCCTGCCCTAGTCTGACCGGCGCGACGTTGGACATGAACGGTGCGTCCTACATCCGCTAATTTGATGCCCACCCGGGGACTCACTCACAAGCAACTGATCGATACCGCCCTGGAGGGCACTGATGGCAGTAAATGCGAAGTCGACGTCGACAAACGGCAAGCTTGTGAATGGCGCGCTCGAGGAAGACGAGGAAACATCGATTCGAGCCAACGACAGATCCCGTGACTTCGTCCAGTCATTGGAACGAGGCTTGGCCGTCATCAAGGTGTTTACCGCCGAGCGGCCGTCGATGACGGTGTCGGAGATCGCCCAACTGGTGGGCCTGACCAGAGCCGCCGTACGTCGATTCCTGTTGACGCTCACCGAGCTCGGGTATGTGGACAGTAAGAACAATCGGTTCGAGCTGACACCGCGCGTGCTGGATCTGGGCTACGCCTACCTGTCGTCGCTCTCCTTTCCGGAGGTGGCGTTGCCGCATCTGGAACGACTGGTGACCAGCACCCAGGAGGCCAGTGAGGGATCGGTGCTGGTCGGTGACGACATCATCTACGTGGTAAGGGTTCCCGGCCCCGCGCTGATGACAATTTCGGTCAACGTCGGCGCACGTAAACCAGCGCACATCACCGCGATGGGACGGGCGATGCTGGCTTATCTGCCGCCACCGGAGCTCGAAGCCTACCTGGCCGCGGTCGAGTTCATCCCGCTGCTGCCCCGGACCATTACCAACGCTGAAGACCTTCGGATCGAATTGGCCAAGGTGCGTGAACAGGGTTACGCGTTGGTCAACCAGGAGTTGGAAGAGGGTCTGGTGGCAGTTTCGGTGCCCATTCGGGATCGCCGAGGCAATACCAAGGCCGCCATCAACCTGTCCACCCACATCGGCCGAAAATCCGTCGAAGATATGGTCGCGCTGATACCGGATTTGAAACAGGCCGCATTTGATATCGAGGCCGGTCTACGACATGCCTCCAACTGGGCTGACTGAAATCAGCTGCGGGTTAAAGCCTCTCAGAATCTGAACCCGGCCGGGAAAACGTCCGTCGGATCCAGGGTGAATTGCGAAGTACCCGTAATCCACGCCCTACCGCTCACGCGGGGGGTGACGGCCGGATAACCTGCCACCGTCGTAGTGTTCTCGATGCGGCCGATGAATCGGGTGCCGAGAAACGATTCATTCACAAAGTCGCTGTGTAGCCCAAGATCACCGCGCGCATGTAGTTGCGCCATCCGGGCGCTGGTGCCGGTGCCGCAGGGAGAACGGTCGAACCAGCCGGGCCCGATGACCATGGCGTGCTTTGAATGGGTGCCGTTACTGCCGGGCGCCAGGAACTGAACGTGTCGCAAGCCGGAAACATCACCCAACGGGTGGATCGGCGGCGCCACGTTGGTGATTTCCGCAAGAATGGCCAGTCCCGCGGCCATGATCTGTGGGCCCTCCGATCTGTCGAAAGCAAGTCCGAGCCGGTCCATTTCGACCATCACACAGAAGTTACCGCCGTAGGCCAGGTCGTAATCGACCACGCCCCAACCGGGCACCTGAATCTGCTGATCCAATTGATATGAGAAAGAGGCAACATTGGTGATTGTGACCGATCTGGCGTGCCCATCGACGACCTGTACGTCGGCGGTGACCAGGCCGGCCGGCGTATCCAGCCGGACGGACGTGATCGGCTCCTGCTGCTGGACCATGCCGGCTTCGACAAGAACCGTCGCCACCCCCATGGCGCCGTGGCCGCACATCGCAACGCTGCCGAGCACTTCCATATAGATGACGCCGAAGTCGGCATCCGGTCGGGTCGTGGGCTGCAGAAGTGCTCCCGACATAGCCTCGTGCCCGCGGGGTTCGCACATCAAGAACGTGCGTAGATCGTTCATCTCGGCAAGGAAGTACTCGCGTTTGGCCGCCATTGTTTCGCCAGGAATCTCCGGTACCCCGCTCATCACGACGCGAGTGGGCATGCCTTCGGTGTGCGAATCAACCACCTGGATAACCTTTGGTGATGTCAATGGTCCTCCGGGAATCGGGAATGAATTTCAACACCTGTCAGGCCAGCATGTTTCGGTTCACGCGCGTTGCCGGATGACCGACCGGTGAGTCGGCGGCCGATCCAGGGCAGCACATATTCGCGCCAATACTCCAGCTTGGCCGGTCGGGCCGACTCCTGATCCGACCCCGGGAGGTCGGGCACGTCGATTCCGAGTCCGGTCAGCATATTCCAGCCACCCGCTGGTGGCCGAGCGGGCCAAGGTGAAGTTTGTCAACCGACCAGTAGCGCAGCTGGGTGAGTTCGTCGTCGGCCCAGTTGTCAACGAAGGTCACACCGTCCACCGGGAGTTGACCACGAACTGCGGCGGCCAACTGGTTTCCGCGTTTTTCCATCACTCGCCCGAGTGGCAGGTGACGGCTCGGGTTCGCGCCGCTCGCGAGAAGTACGTGGATGCCGGCATCCCGGGCCCGGATGGCGGCTTGCACCAGTTGGTCGGCAATATCGCAGATGCTGACCTTGGTGCGCATGATGTCGTTGCCGCCGCCATTGATACTGATGAGGGTGGGGGACAGCGCTATTGCGGCGTCCATCTGGCCGTTGGCAATCGGCGCCAGCAAACGGCCCCGGATGGCGAGATTGGCATAGGTAACCGGTTCCGGAGTGGAAGCGGCGGCCAGACCCAGTGCTACCAGGTCTGCCCACCCGCGAACTCGACCGTCAGGAAGTTCGTCACCAACACCCTCGGTGAAACTGTCGCCGATCGCGACAAAACTGTTGAATAGCACTGGGAGAGTTCACCACAGGAAATACCGCTGGGCTTGCAATCCCGGCGAATGTGCGGGCGGCCTGTCCGGATATATCCAGGACTCAGCCTCCGCCAGGCGCGGCTGTTCACCCATGGCGGCCAAGAAGTGGCGGAACCAGTGGTCGGACATGCCAGACTTCTCGGCCGGCTCATCGGACGTTCGTCCGGTAATTGTCGCGCGATTTCATCAAGTGCTTGCTGTTCATGCGGTGTGAGCTCCATGACGATCCCATCGCCCACCGATCCGGTGGGGCTGTCCCGGCCGGTTGG
>JBBSRY010000445.1:0-3222 GCA_038242595.1 Mycobacteriales bacterium | reverse complement strand
GATCGCCGATAACCCAACGCCCCCGCAGCCATGGATGGCAACCAAGTCACCCGGACCGACCTGGCCATGGGCGGTCAGAGCCCGAAAGGCGGTGGCGAAACGACAACCGAGACCGGCGGCGGTAACAAAATCGATCCCTGGCGGCAGCGTCACCAGGTTGTGGTCGGCGCTGTGGACGGCGACCAGGTCGGCGAAGGATCCGGTATGGGTGAATCCGGGTTGGGTCTGGTTCGGGCAGACCTGGGAGTCGCCAGTACGGCAGATTTCGCAACGGCCGCAGCCACACACGAAAGGGACCGTCACCCGGTCTCCGGCATGCCAGTTGGCCACCTGCGGTCCGACCTTGGCAATCACCCCGGCCAACTCGTGACCAGGGGTGTGCGGCAACGGCACCGGGTCATGCCCGATCCATCCATGCCAATCCGACCGGCAGACACCCGTAGCCCGCACCGAAATCAACACGCCGTCGGGTGGGCAGACCGGATCCGGCACCTCCCGAAGTTCCAACGGTCCACCAACAAAGTCGAAGACAATCGCGCGCATGCCGGCCAGCCTCGCACACAGCTACCTCGCACCTGTCGGAAGCGTCAGGTCAGAAAGCGGAATGACGGGGAATTCGGGTCCAACTGCTCGATCTGCATATTGGCCAGATGCATCCGCTTGAGCAACGAGGGTAAGTCATCCGGCGACCCGATCTCGATACCCACCAGTGCCGGACCGGTCTCCCTGTTGTTCCGCTTCACATATTCGAACAGCGCGATGTCGTCGTCCGGGCCCAGGACTTCGTCCAAGAACTTGCGCAACGCACCTGGTTCCTGGGGAAAGTTGACCAGAAAGTAATGTTTGAGACCCTCGTGGACCAGCGACCGCTCCAGAATCTCGTTGTAGCGGGAGACATCATTGTTACCGCCGGACACCACCAGCACCACCGTGCTACCCGGGCTGACCTGCACCACTCCCGGATTATGGCGGGTGCCCAGACTTGCCGCCGTAATGGCGCCGGCCGGTTCGGCAATGATGCCCTCGTTCTGGTAAAGGCCGAGCATCGCCGTACAGATCGCGCCCTCTTCCACGGTAGAGATCCTGGCCCCGGCGGCGGCCACCAAGGCGTAGGTCACGTCACCGACCTTGCGAACAGCGGCGCCGTCGACAAAAGGATCCATCTGTTCCAGGTTGACCGGCCGGCCGGCTCGAAGGGCCGCCGTCATTGAGGCGGCTCCGGCCGGTTCGACTCCGATGACGGTGATACTCGGGAATCGCTCGGCATAGAACGTCGCGGTTCCGGCCAGTAGGCCACCGCCGCCAACCGGGACGATGACAGTATCGGGCACCCGACCCAACTGGTTGACGATCTCCCTGGCGATGGTGCCCTGGCCGGCGATGGTGCGAAGATCGTTGAAGGGATGCACCATGGTGGCCCCGGTCGCCTCCACTTCTTCGGCCGCTGCCTGCGCTGCCTCGTCGAAAGTTTCGCCGACGAGAACCAACTCGACCAACCCGCCGCCGTGAACGCGGATCCGGTCCCGTTTCTGGTGCGGTGTAGTGCGCGGGACGTAGATCCGTCCCATCACGCCCAGCTTCTTACAGGCATACGCCACTCCCTGCGCATGATTGCCGGCGCTGGCTGTCACTACGCCGGCCTGCCGTTCCGCCTCCGACAACTGGGTCATCAGATTGAAGGCCCCACGTAATTTGTAGGACCGAACCGCCTGCAGGTCTTCCCGTTTCAGGTAGACCTGCGCGTCGGTCATCTCCGAGAGCCGCTCGCAACGCTGCAACGGTGTTGCGGTGATGATCCCGGCCAACCGAGCCGCGGCGTCGTCGA
Source organism: Mycobacteriales bacterium (assembly GCA_038242595.1). Taxonomy (GTDB): domain Bacteria; phylum Actinomycetota; class Actinomycetes; order Mycobacteriales; family Nakamurellaceae; genus Nakamurella. The sequence continues at coordinate 1,397 of JBBSRY010000445.1, read as the reverse complement.
TGTCGTGGGCGGTGAGCGGCGCATCGACTGGGAGTGCGGAGGGCGGATCTGGGATGGCTGCATCTGAAACGGGCACAACCACCATCCTGACACCGATCAAGAGGTCGGTCTGCCGCCCTGGCGCTCAAAGCAACACCGAACCGGTGATCCAACCTGCCTGTCGGTGGCACCCGATAGGCTGTAGGCGGGATTCAAGAGGGGGGATCGATGGACAGCATGACAATGACGTTCCTGGTTGTTGGGGGGCTGGGCGTAGTTGTCCTGCTGCTTGCTGTGGTCGTCGGGGATATTGCGCAACTGGCGCTCAATGCTGATGCCGACGGCCCATTTTCGCTGCCGGCGATCGCTGCCTTCATCGGCGGTGGCGGCTTCGGCGGGGCCATCGGCGCTGCCATTATCGGTGAGAGCCTGCCCACCGTGGTCAAGCTACTGATAGCGCTGGCCGCAGCGCTGGCGTTGGCGTTGCCACTGGCCTTCGGCGCGCTGAAGTTGGCAGCTGGGCTCGCTCATATGAACACCGACGAAACGATCAGCAACACCAGCATCCTGGGTGCCCACGGCGTGGTGGTCACGTCCATCAGCGGGGCAAACGCGTTCGGCGAGGTGCGGCTCAAGGTCGGCGGCCACCTGCTGAAGTACAACGCTCGAAGCCAGCGACCACTTTCGGTGGGCACGCCGGTGTACGTCATCGATGTGCCGACCTCCACCTCGGTCGAGGTTGTGTCCACCGCATACGAGATAACTCCGAACGACACGGAGTGAACCGCCCCACATCGGACCGCAAATTCGAATGAGCAGTTCCCGATCGACCATCAGCGTTATGAACTTTAGGAGGCCGCCTCATGAGCCCGGTATTGATTGCCATCATTGGCGCCGTTGTACTGATCGTCCTGTTGGTGCTGCTGATCCTGAGTCGGATCAAAGTGGCCGGGCCCAACCAGGCCTTCCTGGTAACGGGCGCCAAAGGACGCTCGACCACGGACGCGACGGGCGATGTCTCCACCGATATGTCCGGCCAGAAGGTCGTGATGGGCGCTTCCGTGTTCGTCCTGCCAGTCGTGCAGAAACTGCACGTGATCGACCTTTCCAGCCGCCGGATCCCGGTCGCCATCCGCGGCGCGGTGTCCAAACAGGGTGTCAAATGTGACCTCGAGGGTGTCGCCATCGTCAAAGTTGGCGGCTCCCAAGATTCCATTCGTGCTGCTGCCCAGCGGTTTCTGAATCAGCAGGAGGGTATTGACGTATTCACCTCCGAGGTGCTGGCCGGCGCGCTGCGCTCGATCGTTGGCCGGTTGACCATCGAGGAGATCATCCGGGACCGGGCTGCCTTTGCCTCCGCCGTAGCCGAGGAGGCCGAAGCCTCGCTGACCGGGCAGGGACTGGTGCTGGACACTTTC
>JBBSRY010000444.1:0-3233 GCA_038242595.1 Mycobacteriales bacterium | reverse complement strand
TGCCAATCGCGCATCGAGATATCGTTGGCGACCGTATAACCGGCGATCGCGCGGGTCGCCGTCTCGCGGTCGGCCCGGGTCAAGGTCGCGCCGACAACCACGGCCAATTCTGCTTCCCAGTCGAGTGCCCCCTGTGCGGCGGGCGGCACCAGAATGTCGTCGTTGGCACCGATGAGAGTGTCGGCGTACTTGGCGAAAAGCGTCGGATTCGCCGGCAGGTCGCGACCCATCTCGGTGATGTGATCAGCGAAGTTGAGTCCACAACAGATCACTTTGCGCGGGTGCAGGACAACAGGCGCAAGGGTCAACTCCTGCGTGATCGGCGCGCTGTCCAGCGCCCCACGGGCCGTCTCCTGCCACGACGGGGTAGCCAGCAGGGCATCAACACTGGAGGCCGGCAACAGGTGGTGGCGGCCGTCGTCATCCAGCACTGTCGCCCGGGTGGTGTCGCCCCAGTGCACCGTGGCCAGTTGCATCGAAACTCCTTCGTCGTTTTCGCTCTAGTCGCATTAATGCTGATCCCCGGCCGGCCCGTTGTCGTTCCGGTTGAGGTCACCACCCGACCATCGGTAGCTTTATCCTCGAATTCTGACGGTCGTCAATTCAGCGTAATGTACATTGTTGGCAGTAGTGTCCGGCTAGTCAAGAGGGAGATCACAGTGCCTCAAGAGAACGTCAACCCGCCGAGCCTGGCCAAGGCGGTCGGGTTCGCCCACGCCACGGTGAGTCCGGCCGACTGCCGCATCGTGCATCTTGGTGGACAGACGGCCATGGACTCCGATGGGGTTATCGTCAGCGGTGGAATCGTTGAGCAGTTCAGGCAGGCTTTCGGCAACATGCTCACCGCATTGACCGCGGCCGGCGGTAGCCCGGAGGACCTGGTGTCAGTCACCATTTATCTCACCAACGTCCGGGATTATCAGGCCAATGGGCGGGAGATCGGCCGGATTTGGCGCGACATGGCCGGCACCCACTACCCGGCCATGGCCGGGGTCGGTGTGACCGAACTCTGGCAGCCCGAGGCGTTGATCGAAATCTCCGGGGTCGCAGCGGTGCGCTGAACGGACTCGTCTCACCATAGCTACTGGCCGGGCCGGTCGTGGTTACCGGTCATCGAGAAGGTGCTGCGCATGGGCCCTGCTCGGTCCGGATAAGCGCTGATGCATTTGCATGAAAAGACTCTCGGCTCGCTCCCCTGGCCAGTTCGAGGGCAGCAGCTCATTCGGCAGGCCCGGATCCAGATACGGCAGCTGCCGCCATTCGGTGACCAGGGGAACGTATTGCGCAAATGCACTGGCCGGCGACAGATCGGGATCGACAACCTGGGATTTGTGCCGTTGCACGAACGATGAGTACTGCTGATCCAGGCCGTCCAGATCCCACCAGCGGGCGACCTTGGCCTTCAAGCCCTCGGTGTCGCAGTAGCGGGCCGTGAAGAACTCGACATAGGAGTCCAGCTGCTCGCGGGCCAGTCGCGCTTCAACGGCCGCCGCGACACCGGCCGGGGCGATCCAGAGTCCCGGGGCCACGGCCCCAAAACCCCAGCGCTGCAACACCATCCGAATCCGATGCCGCAGGTTGCGTTGTGACTCGGGCACGGTGAAGGTGGCCAGCAGCCAGTCCTGCGATGTCTCCGCGTGCCGCAGGAAGATCCGCCGGTCGCCTTCGTCGAAGACCTCCTCCAGATGCGGGGCCAACGCATAGGCCGCCGCACCGTCAAGCGAAGCGCTGATCAGGATCTCACGCTTCTTCAGTCGGGAAACCGACGATCGAACGCTCGCCGCCTCCACCCCAAGATCGCCGAGCATCCGAATCAGAACGGCGATCGGGATCGCTCCCCGCAGATCGCGATACAACCCGAACACCGTGACAATCAGGTATTGATGCCGCGGAGCGGTTAGCGGGCGCTTGGGCACATTGTGAGGATAGAGGATGGCGGCCCGAGACCTGTTCTCTGGTCTCCCGGTCGCCAAGGCTTCGACGCCACCCGTCTCGAATGAAATTCGACATCCGCACTGCAGAACTCTGATCTGACCGTAATGCGCCCACCCGTGCGCTGGGCGCGCGCTAATGATACCCTCACTGTGCTTCGCACTTTAATCCGAGAGACGCTGCTGGATGCGGACTATGGTCATGCCGGGACCGTATTCGACTGCAGCAATTGAGAATGCGTACGTCGAATCCATGGGCCAAAAGGCGCAGGCCGCGCACTTTCGCCGAATCTTTACGTCAGGTTCGACCGAGGACATTTACTCCACCTCTTTCTGAACTCCCACACCTCAAGACCTATTGGAGAAAACCAGATGACTCAATCCTCTCTTTCCGTTGCAAAGCCGAATTTCGATTATGCGCAACGACGGGAACAGTTATCGAGCAACCTGGATGCGCGGGCATCGAAATGCTCTTTCTACCGGCGTCGCAAACTGACCTGGAATACTTCACCGGCTTTTCGCGTCGGATGCCCACCTTCGGCAGTATCGGCTACACGAATCACTGGATCTCCGGAGCCTTCATCGCACCTGGGCGCGATCCACTTTTCGTCCTGACCCGGCATTACCAAGAGTTCGACATGCCTGGCAACATGGTTGCTGATGTGGTCACCGCAACCGAAACAGATGATGGGTATAAAGTTTTCGGTCGAGCTCTCAATTCGTACACCAGACGAGGCGGACGAATTGCAATTAGCGCAAAACCACTCCAGGAGACATGTGGACACGAGGTGAATGGCGCCGCGAGAATTGCTGTCAGCAGCCGAACCTGGGCACAGACCTCACTCGCCATCCGCGACCATCGACCGGACGCCGAGATCATCATCGCGGACCAGATTCTGAACGAGATCCGGCGGATCAAGGACACCGATGAGATTTCCCTGATGACAACCGCCGCGCACGTGGTGGATGCCGTCATCGCCGAAGTGGAGAAGCAGGTGGTTCCGGGAATCACCGAACTAGAACTCGCCTCGGAAATCGATCTTCGCATGCGCCAGATGGGTTCGCCTGGGGCTAGTTTCGACACTGCGGTGTGGGCAATGGGTCCCGGACTCTCGCGAGATGCGACGGTTCGTCTGTCTACCGACGTGCTCACCCCCGAGTCGGGAGTGAGCTTCGACTTCGGCGCAATCACCCACGGTTACTGCTCAGATTTTGGCCGCACAGTCCATGTCGGTGAACCCAACGACGAGTATCTGAAGGTCTACGACGTAGTGATTGCAGCTCAGGAGGCCGGTCGCAGCG
>JBBSRY010000443.1:0-3239 GCA_038242595.1 Mycobacteriales bacterium | reverse complement strand
TTGACCACGTCGCCCTGACCGTGAAAGATTTGTCGGTCAGTGTCCCGTTCTACGAGAAGTTGCTGGGGAGTTCACCGGTGACGACGATGACCGACGGGCCATTCACCAGGCGCGTGTTCGCCCTGCCAGGTGGTCAGCGCCTCGGGCTCACCCAGCACACCCACAGCAGCGGCGCCTCCTTCGATCCGACCAACCCAGGTCTGGACCACCGTGGGCGTGCCTGCGCCGACCGCGATGAGGTGGTGGCCTGGGCCGCTCACCTGGATCACATTACGGTTGCCCACAGTGGGGTGCAGGACGCCGATTACGGCAGCGCGTTGAGCTTCACTGACCCGGACGGGAACGCGCTGGAGTTCTTCGCAAGCGCCTGACCAGCGATAGCCCGCTACCTGGTCGATTTGCCCGCTACGCCGGCCGGCTACGCTCCGGCCTCCCCAGGTCGTCCTCCAAGTACCGCGGCCCGGCCAGTCGCAATCCGAGGAACAGCATCGGGATCAAGGTGGCGGCCATCAGGATCAGCGATGGCTGCCAACTGTCGACAATATCGTGCAGTAGGCCGAAGATGAGCGGCGCGGTGGCGGCCAATAGGTACCCGACACATTGGGTAAATGCCGAAAGCGCAATGACACCATCGGATGTGCAGGCTCGTAGCGCAATCAGCGTCAGCGCGGTGGGGAAGGTTCCGCCGCCGACACCGATGAAGAACATCCAGATCCAGGCCCCGTCGGCAGGTGAGAGGAGCAGGCCAAGATAGCCGACCAGGAAACTGGCCGCCAGCACCGTCATCACCCAGCCGATATTGGTCGCACCCCTCATCAGATTCGGTGTGACCAGAGAAAGGACGATTCCCAGCGCGGGTCCCAGGGCCAGCAGGGTGCCCATTTCCACCTCGTTGATGCCGGCCTCCAGGAGAATTTGGCCCAACCAGCCGATGGCCACGTAGACCTGAGCGGCTTGTAGTGCAAAGAAACCTGCCATCGTCCAAGCAAGTCCTGATCTGAGCAACGAGCCCAGCGGCACCGCGGTTGGCCTTCGATCACTACTGTTGCGCCCGGTTCCACGCAGCACCAGCAGCCACGGAATTATTGCCGCCACACAGATCACCGCCCAAATGGTGAAGCCGGTTTGCCAGGAACCGTCGATGGCATTCTGCAATGGGATGGTGAGACCGGAGCCAACGGTGGCGCCCAGGGAAAGCACGGTGATGTAGACCGAGGTGATGGTGGTGATGCGCTGCGGAAAATGTTGACGAATCAGCCCCGGCATCAGCACATTTCCCGCCGACAAGCCGGTGAGGGTCAACAACGTGCCGGTGAAAAGGGCAAAGGTGCCGTCCACCTGTGCTCGCAGGAGCTGCCCGGCAACAGCGACCAGCAGGGCCAACACGACGAGTTGGTGGGCTCCCAGCTTGGTGGCAATAGCCGGTGTGACGAGTCCCCCGAAGGCAAAGATGATGGCGGGCAGCGCATTCAACAAACCCGCGCTGGTGGCGGACAGGCCCAGGTCGGTTCGGATTTGCGGTAGCACCGCACCCATCGCGTTTACCGCCGGACGGAGGGTGAAGGCCAGAGCGATAAGGGCAATGAGCATCAGGAGCGCCGAAGTCTTTCGCTCCGGCGTGGACTCCGCGCCGGGCGAGGTCATTCACACTCCCTTGGATCTAGGTGGCAACTACGCCCAGTTTACGTTTGAGCTCACAAGCTCACCGCGCGCATCCATTTGCCGGCACTGGTGGGCAAGGCGTTGCTCTCCGGGTAGTGCAAAACTGCCTACTCTGAAACATGTGGACATCGATCGCCGGCTGAGCGGAGTGTTGGTGCTGGCCTGCGCTGCCATCGTCGTGGTGGTGATTTCCGGTGGCGCGCGGGCCGTCCCCGGCAGCGCGAATCCGGCCCCGGTGCCGCCGGCTCCAGCAGTTGGTGATTGCCTTCTGGACAAACCATTGGCATGGCGGCCCGGGGGTCGATCAACGATGGCAATGGATATTGGTGCGTGCGAACCGGCGCAGCGTTTCGGGGAGATCTCCGCGGTGAAGACACAAACCGCAGGTGATTACGACGTCTGTCTCGACGGCGCCGGATCCTTCGACGAATATGCGGGCCTATCGCAGCTTTTCACCCCCAAGGCCGGGTGGCAACCCCGGATACATTTCACCGCCACGATTTTAGAACCCGACGCTCGGCAGCATGCGGCCGGTCAGACCTGGTCTGCCTGCCTGCTGACGCCGGCCAACTCGCAGCAGAGCTATCAAAGCAGCCTCGAGGACAGTTTCCAGTCGGGCCGGTTCCCGGCCGAATTCGCCCAATGTCAACACGAAGTTGACGTGTTTCTCAGCTTGCCGGGGAGTTGCGTGCTCCCGCACACCACGGAGTTTCTGGGCGAACAGGTGTTATTCGGTAACAATATCGATGAGGGCGAACTCAACGAGAGCTGTCGAGCTCTTGCTGTGATCATCACCGGGATGTCGGCTCCGGCCGCCGGGGGGCAGTTGCAAATTCTGGCGACGGTTTTCCCTACCGATCAAACCCGAATGAACGAAGATCAGCAAAGAATGCATATCGCCTTGTGCACCATCGGGTCTGCCGGCGACCGGTTGCTGACCGGAACGCTGATCGGTCTTGGATCTGCGCCCATCCCCTGGGCACGGTGAGCTTTGTCAGCAAACCGGCGGGTTTACGGTAATCACTGAAGTGGCACGACAGGGAGATGACTCGACGCTGGCTTTTTGCCGACCAACTCGGCCCGCACTTTGCCTTCGACGAGGGCGTGCTCTTGATCGAGAGTCGTAAAGCCCTGGGGCGCCGTCGATATCACCGCCAAAAATTACATCTGGTGCTATCGGCCCTGCGGCATCGGGTGGCCGAACTCGGAGATCGGTGCGTCTACCTGCAGACTGACTCCTACGGTGAGGCACTGGAGCAGTGCGGCGAGAAAGTCGTGGTCTACCAGCCGACCTCGCGTGCGGCCGCTAATTTTGTCTCCCGCCCCCGCTTTGTCGAGCGGGTCGATCAAACACCGGGATTCACGTTGCCCACCACCGATTTCGCCGCCTGGGCCGATGGTCGCAAGCAACTTCGGATGGACCAGTTCTACCAACTCCAGCGCAAACGATTGGAGATTCTGGTCAATGGTGACGAGCCGGTCGGGGGGCGTTGGTCCTTCGACGATGAGAATCGAGAGCCACCGCCGAAAGGGCAGACCCGGCTCGGCGTCTCGGCGCCCTACCAACCGCGGGAAGA
>JBBSRY010000442.1:0-3241 GCA_038242595.1 Mycobacteriales bacterium | reverse complement strand
GCCAGGAGCTCGAAGTCACCATCGGCATCACGCTCCCGGACGGCACCGTGCAGTACCTGGACCCGGCCACCACCGACAGCTCCGGCGCGGTTGAGTTCAGCGTCTTCTACACCGGCCCGGAGGCTCCGACCGGCCGCTACACCGTCACCGTCACCGACTCTGATGGCGCCGTGGCTTCTGCCACCTTCAAGGTTGTCACCGTCCTGACTCCTCCGATCCAGCTGGGCAACACTTCCCCGACCGTTCAGGGTGGAACCAACAACGTCAAGGCAATCGGCTTCACCCCGGGCGAGACCGTCGATGTCTTCATCGATTCGCTCAAGGTTGCCAGCGTGATCGCTGACATCGATGGCGCCATCAACACCGACTTCGTGGTTCCGGCCAGTGTCTCCGTCGGCGAGCACACTGTCGTTGTCCTCGGCGTGACCTCAGGTTTCAGTGTCAGCGCCGCCCTCTCGGTCGTCGCCAAGGCGCCGGTTGCTGTCTACGTTCCGACCAAGCCGACCCTGGCCAACACCGGTGTCGATGTTCCGGCCATCGCCGGCTTCGGTGCCTTCCTGCTCATGGCCGGTGCCGGTGCGCTGATGATCGGTCGTCGTCGCAGCGAAGCTACCTCCAGCATCTGAGTGGTAGTGAGCAACCCCGTTTCACCGCAATAGACCACAATCGGCCGGGTTGGTATTCATGGCCCAGGGAAACCTGGACCGTGGGTATCGACCCGGCCGATTTTGTGTTGTTCTAAACCGGGCGAGTGCGCGCAGAAGGTGACCCCATGCTCAGCGACACCGAAAGTCGACCACTGCGGTCCCCACGGCGGCGATGGATGGTCGCTGCACTGACAGTGGTCCTGCTGCTGGTGTTGGCTTTGGTCGCCGATCTGATGTTGATCACCCACCGGATCACGAAGGTCGAACTGGCGTTGCCGGAATCCGGTGCCGGCGAAACCTATGTCATCATCGGGTCTGACTCCCGCGAGTCCTTGCCTCCGGGGTTGACAGCGGACAATGTCGGGACGACTACGGATGTGCCCGGCTCCCGCGCCGACATTGTGCTGGTGCTCCATGTCACCGATTCCGGGTCACAGATGCTGTCGATCCCCAGAGATCTGCTGGTGCAAAAACAATCCGGTGGCTACACCCGGCTGGCGCTGACCCTGACCGATGGCCCGCAGGATCTGGTGCAAGGGTTGTGCGCCACGCTCGGTATCCCGATGGATCACTTGATCATCTTCAACTTCAGCACCTTCATCGGACTGATCGATGAGTTGGGTGGAGTGGATGTACAGATTCAGACCCCGGTCCGCGACACCGTCACCGGTCTGGATATCAACGAAACCGGGCTGGTTCACCTGGGCGGTATCCAGGCGTTGGCATTGGCCAGATCGCGTCACCCGGAGAGGTTCGAAGGCGGAGTGTGGGTTCCGGTGCAGAACGGCGCCCTTGAACGGACCAACTCAGCTGGACTCATCTTCGCCGCAGTGCGGGAAAAACTTTCGCAGCAGATGTCCAATCCGGTTCGGTTACAGCAGATTGCCTGGCTGGTCTCCGGGTCGCTGATCACGGACCAGGACACCAGCCTCTACGACCTGCTTGGCCTCACCGAGCTGGCCGGCCCCGTCACCGATGTGCCCGCCGGCGGCGATGAGGAACTGTTGGCACTGACGAAGAATGAAGCCACCGAGGAAGTATTGCGGCAGGCGGGTTTTGATCAGCACTGTGTGCTGCCGAGCTGATCGAAATTTCTGGACTTTGATGGTTGCGACAGGACAGTGTTGCCATGTCTCAAGACGGCAGCCCCGGCCGGGCTCACGTGAGTAGACGGCTTGAGATCAGTTGATTGGCGCTGCGCAAAACGGTGGGCGCGCAGATCGATTCCAGCGTGAGGGTGATCTTCGAGGTGATTCCGAAGGTGACGCTCTCACCCGGCAGCAGGGTGACCAGCATGTCATCGACGACGGCTTGCGGATCCAGTTTGTCCACCAGTAGGGCCAGATCCCGCAGGAGCGTCTGCGCTGTAATGTGCAATTGATAGCCATCGGCGGCCGGCTCCAGGCGGGCATTGAATCGGGCTGCAGGCAGTTGGGAGTCTCGAGGTTCGGTGAAGAACCAGAAGGCGCGGTCGGCACCCAACGTGGTCATCAGCACCTCGGTCGAGGGGTCTTCGGCCCCGCCCAATTCGCCGGGCACCATAAGGTGCTGGGTGTCTCGAGCGGCGAGGGCGATGGGGGTGTCCGCTTGGGCCGCAAGCGTGCCGTCGAACCGCAATCGCCGGAACTGAACCGTACCCGTCCAGCTGGTGTCGCAGTCGTTGACTGCCGCCAGCGCCAGCCCGTCGGTAGTGGGCTGGATTGTGAGAAGTCGGGGCTCATGCGCATGCCGCAGGGCGTAGAGCAGCGGCTTGACGCGAGCATCGCCGTCCACCGCCGCCCAGGAGACCACCGGCCAGCAGTCGTTGAGCTGCCACACGATGCTCCCGGTGCACAACGGTGAGATCGAGCGAAAGTACTGCACCGCAGTGCTTATCGCATGCGCTTGGTTGAGCGACATTGCCCAGTGCCAGTCGGGCATCGAATTCGGCAGCCGGAAATGTCTGACCAAGCCCCCGGCGATTCCGGGGTGAGCGGATCATCTGTCAAGGTTTCGGTCAGTGTTGACCAGGTGGGTGGGCCCTGCCAACCGAACTCGGCCACAAACCGCGGCCTGTCTTTACGATAAGCCGAATAATCCAAGCGGTTCCACACTTCCCAGAGATGCGTGGTGCCATGCGCGGGATCATTCGGGTGCTGGTCCATCAGTGGCGAAAACGGGCTGGCCGGCGTGTAGACGATCTGCGGGGCCAGTTCGGCAACAATCGCCGGGAAGTCCGTGTAGTAGTACCCGGCGCCCCAAGTCTGGCCGTCCAATGGGAGTTGCCAGTCCCAATCCCGGTAGCCCCAGACACTTTCATTGTTGCCATCGAGTATCACCAACGACGGATGAGAGGCCAACCTGCTGACATTCTCCCTGGCCTCGGCAATGATCTCTGACCGCAGGGGCTCGTCCTCGGAATACGCGGCGCAGGCGAGCAGGAAGTCCTGCCAGGCCAAAATGCCAAGTTCGTCGCACAGTTGGTAGAAATGCGCACTCTCGTAGATGCCACCGCCCCAGACCCGGAGCAAATTGAGATTGGCGAATTGGGCCTGCTGCAGACGATCTCGGTACCGTTCCCGGGTAACGCGATGCGGAAATGCATCATCGGGAAT